>CAJXPD010000153.1 GCA_913057785.1 uncultured Lewinella sp.
CATATGATTCAAAACTAGAGCGCCCCGACTCAGTCTATATGCTGAGTCGGGGCGCTTATCGTTTCTGTAAAGGTGTTATACTTTAACGACCGAGGGTCACATCTCCTTTTTCTTCTTTTCTGAGCCCTCCCGGCAGTTCGTAAATGATTTGGTATACATAGACATCCGACGGTGCAGGCTTGCCATTGTGCTCACCATTCCAAGGCGTATTGTCACTAACATTATGAACAATTTGTCCCCAGCGATTAAACACCTTGAAGGTAACTACCTGAATAGCTGTACCTGGGAAAAATGCCTTAAATTCATCATTTACATCGTCTCCATTCGGGGTAAATACGTTCGGAATCATTGGCGTTGGATTGAAGACAAATACGCCAATGGTAGCCGTGGCCGTACAGCCCGTCGGAGTCGTAACGGTCAAAGTATAGAAGAAAGTTTCTTGTTCAGGTTCTTCACCATTAATAAATGGACGAACTGTCACGCTAGCTCCATCAGATGGTTCCTGGATTCCTTCTCCTTCCCATTGGTAAGTTAGACCGTCAATAGCTGGTAGGACTTGAGCGGTTAAGGTTACGGTTTCTCCATTAAAGATGGTATCTGGGATGGGCACAAAAGTGATATCTGGTGCATCAAAGACTTGCACATCTGCCGAAGCCGTTGCGGTTCCACAATTAGGTCCATAAGTATAATTAACACTAACGGTTACACTGGATTGCAGGTTTGTTAGGTTGAAGCTTGGACCGGTCTGATCAGTAGGCTGTCCATTTACTAGCCATTCAAAGACCTGCTGGACGTTGGCCGGAGCTGTACCCATCGCATTAAAAGTAATATCATCTCCCCTACAAACTTCCGTCGGCCCGTCAAGAGAAACCGTAGCATCCTGCACCACAAAAATGGTTACTTGCTGTGTGACTGGTCCACAATCGTTCGTGGCAGTGAGCTCGTAGGTCGTCGTCTCCTGTGGTGAAACCGTCAAACCGGGATCTGTTGAGCTAAAGCCAGGATCCTCCGGAGATGTCCAGAGGTAGGTGGCATCTGCCTCCGCAGGAGCTTGATTTAAGCGTATCGATTCATTACTACCCGCGCAGATGACCTGATCGGGTACCAGCTGTATTAAAGGTAATGGGTCCACATTAATCGTCATGGATGCCGAGGCTGGGCAATCATCCAGACTTCCCTGTACCGTAAAGGTGGTAGTCTGGATAGCGATCGCAATCGGATCTTCACAATCTGTACAACTCAAACCTTCCATTGGCATCCACATCACTTCATCTATGCCAGGGTCATATGTCGTTGTAATCTGCACGGGCGAACCTGCACAGACGGTGGTATCCATCGGCATAATCCGAATTTCCGGAATCGGCTTAACCTCCACATCTGCAAAGGAAGTATCAACACAAACGCCCAACGTAGCTACCCGGAAATAGCGTGAAGTCGTATCTGGATTCAACACCATATTGTAGAGAGAATCACCGCTAATGAAGCCATTACCACCTCCCCATTGGAAGTCGATATCTTCGAAATCACTCGGTTCAAAAATCTCAGAGGTCAAAACCAGCAGGGAACCTTCACAAATGGAAGTATCTGAAGGCATGATATCCAAATTAGCGGGTAAGGAGTCTACTTCTATAAAAATGGAATCCGTTCGGACACATCCATTTGGAGCATTGATCGTTGCGTAATAGGTTGTAGGGAAATCCGGAGTTGCTGTCACATTCCGGCCCTCTCCTGCACTTAGTCCAGCAGTTGGGAACCAGGTCACGGTCGAATCTGCCGGAGTTGCTTCTACTTCCAAGGCCACTTCTTCACCCCTACAGATCTGTAGACTATCTTCCCCTAAAATCTCAATTGATATTTCAGTCATCGTAACTTCGAAAGAGGCTGTAGTCGTACAGATATCTCTGGAAGCTGTGAGTGAATAGGTACCGCCAGAAGTAATCACCGCAGCGCTATTGGCTAGGGTATCATCGGCAAAGGTACTAGGCCCACTCCATTGATAACTTACGCCTTCCTCTACTGTCGTTGCTCCCAAGACAATCTCATCATCTTGACAAACCGTGGTATCCGGTAGCACGCTAAGCACAGGCAATGCTAGGAAATCTACCACAACGGAATCTAAGGATGGCACGGGGCAATCGGCATTTGTCACAGAAAGCAGATAGGTAGTACTCTCCGTCGGTGTAGCTGATGGATTAGCATCCGATGAGCTAAATCCACCTGGGCGTGACGTCCAAACGTAAGAGGTTCCATCTACCGGCGCTCCTCCTAAGTCAACAGACTCTCCTTCACAAAGGGTCAGATCATCTGCGATATTATATTGTGGTGCTTCGTTTGCCAGCACGGTCAAAGTCATATCATCCGTGAGTGTACAAGAAGGTGTCACCAAGGTCACTGTAACGGTATAATCACCAGCCACATCGGCCGATACCATTGGATCAGCACAATCGGTACAACTTAAAGTAACACCATCTTGGGCTGACCAGCTATAGTCACCAATGTCAAAGTCCAAGCCCGCCACAATCTGGAATTCTTCTCCTCTACATACCGTGGCGTCAGGTCCCGCGTCTACATCATACACAACCACTTCCACAGATATTGTATCGGTAAAGCAAACACCTTGAACTTCGGCTTGATAAATTGTCGTTTCAGATGGGGTGGCAACAGGATCAAAACAAGTGGTACAAGACAAAGACTCTGTTCCCGTGATCCAGGTGATATTATCTACTACTTCTTCGATTTGTATCTGTACAGATGACCCTTGGCAAACTACGGTATCTCCTGCGGTTACCTCTGGAATAATTGGATCTAACACCGCTGCATCCGAAGGTCCCCAGTCGATAGAAATTTCTCCGCTCTGGATATCATTACCCCAGTCATTAACTAAGACCAGGTAAATCTCACCGGGTTGTGCCTGGATAGGTCGTACAAAGTCGTCACCTCCAGCGCCCGGCTCTGCTCCACAGTCATATTCGTCGGTCACTGGTTGGCCATCGGCATTTACATTAGCTAATCCTGTCGGTTCTACACCAGCAGCCCAAGAAGAACGTACCGGCTGATTCGTTTCTATGAAATTGATCACCTCATTTGGGCTCAGACAAACTTGTTCGTTTGTAAAAGGGCCCCAAACGTTGAAATCGATATCGGATGCTTCTGCCGGATTGGCGGCCTCAATGATGAATCCAAAATCACCGGCCTCTTGCGCCTCTATACTAAACCAATAATAGTTGGGCTGGTCAGAACCAATATTCAACCAGCATCCGTCATTTTGTCCTTCGTTAAAGGCGATATCCTGGAATCCTTGCTGAAACTGTAGTACTACCGGAAGACCATCTTCTCGCAAGCAACCATTTAATGGATTACAAAGTGCATTGGTCAGAGCCGGGGAAAGCGCACAATCTGTTTCACTGATATTGATATCAAAGTTGGTGCAGCCAGAGGCATTGGCAACCACTATATAATAGGACTGTGGATCCTTTAAGTCTACACTTCCAATCACGCCAGAAGTACCCACGCCTACACAACTTGAGTTGGGATCATTTGGTGGTCCATCTAGCACTAAAACACCAGTACCTGGAGCGGCATTGGACAATTCGATTCTAGCGCAAAGGTTACCAGGAGAATCGTAACGGAAAACATATTCTGGTCCCTGGACAAAAGTTGCACCTTCACAAGCTGTTTGCCCTAGCGAGGCCCCACCTTCGCAAGTATCGAAGGAGTCAGAGAAAGGAATACTCGCAATTTCTGTTGGGTTACCGGAAGTAGATCCACCACATACATCAGGCGTACAAGTCCAGGTCAACATAAATCCATCCAGGTTCACTGACAAGTCAGATTGGAACTGGATAGTTGCACAGTCACTTTCAATATAGACTGGAAGATCGTTGACAACACCAAATAGATTGGCAATAAGCGGAGCATCTGTATTTGAACCTGCATAAACGCGCAGAAAATCAATACCTGCTCCAAATAGAGTTTCAGTAGCTAATTCCACAACATCGATCTGAATGCAGGAATGAGGATCATCTGGGCAAATCGTGAAAGTACTATTCTCATTTATGCTGTAGGCACCATCTGGTCCACCGGAATCATATAGCGTACCGGAACATGCCGTGGTGCTAGGTTGGTCTCCGATATTAAAATCGGCTACAAATTCCTCTACACAAACCGTGAAATCCCCCCAGTTGGGAGCTGCCGTGGCGGAGAAATCATTTACCCGTAGGAAAAAAGTTACGTTTGGGGATAAATCAAATAGATCCAACTCCAAACTGCTGTCTCCATTATTACTAGATAAACAGGCGATCTCCTGTAAACCATTTACCAAACAGGTACCACGATAAACAGCGATTTGCGGGTTTTGCAGGGCAGAATTAGCTCCAGCGTCCGTACCTGCAACTCGAATCGTGATATCTCTGATCTCATCTGTGGTCGTAAACGTAAACCACACATCATTTTGCGTAGTCCCACCATTAAAACAAGTCGGATTGTTTCCCACTCCAATGTCGCTAGCTGTGGCATTCACGTTCGTGTAAATGGTCTGGCCACAATTCGGCACGACACCTAATTCTACTTCTGCACTACATTCGTTATTGCTCGGCGCCTGTCCATATGTAAAATTGATGAGGAAAAGGGAGAGCGTAACGAGGAGAATGTTCTTCATTATGATGACTTTCTTTTGGAAATTGGTTCTGTAACTATTGGCGATCAATGTATTCGAGTGCTAATTCCGTTAGCGCATTTCGGATAAGCGCTATTTGGCGAGGAAAAATGTAGTTTTCCGCTTCCTTCTAGCCGCTTTTTCACCTTGCTGTCTCTAGGTTTTTTCAGGATTTTAGACAGCTAGATCCATGCATTGCGTTGACCAAAAATAAACAAATTTTATAATTTCCATTCTGAAAGCCACATATAGTAAAGGCAGCCGACATAATACCAGCTGCCTCTATGCTTTTTCGGACCACTACGCAACCCTAGCTCCCGCAGAATTCGTAGGTAATCTCTGTAGAAATAGTCCCCCTAAGGCTCCATAATAAATTGAGTCACTCGACGAATTACATCGGGGTTTTTAGTAATTTGATAATGTCCGTATCCCTTGGAGATCAGCACACTGGCTTGATCAATCGATTCAAATATGGCCAAGGCTTCACTGACGGGAACCACTCTATCCTCTTCATCATGAACGATGAGGATATCCTCCGTCGTTATGCTGTTCCCCCATTTTCCAAGACTAGCCTTGGCCACAGGCATGAGCATTTTATATTCAATGATAGTACGAAAATGTTTTCTTGCTGGTTTTGGCACATGCATGAAGTCTGTTGCTTGCTTCAACATCAGTTTCATATCATTCGGCGAGCTAATCGTCACCAAACGGCGCACTTGCGTGTCCAACTCCAGTTGACTTAGCGCGTATAACATGGCTACCCCGCCAAAAGAATGACAAATAGCCGCCTCAATCGGTCCCACTTGATGAATAAGGGCTCGAATAGCTTTCGCGAACTCAGGTAAATTTGTCCGACGACCTTCGGAGTTCCCATGTGCAGGTCCATCAAAGGCTACCACTCGATAACCGGCCTCCAAAAATGGATCCACAAAACTGCGCATGGCCGTACCGCGAGACTCCCATCCGTGTACTAGAAGGATCGTCTTATCCCCATCTCCCCAGCTATACCCCTTGAGCACTTGTTTAGCGAATAAAACCTCAAAGATTCTGGCCTTTTCCAAGGTAGGATCAGAAACTCTATGTTGGGCCCGTCTCCGTGGAGTAGTAAATAGAGTATAGGTCAGTTTCCCTGCCGCTTTGGGAAAGAGCCTACCTATGGTTTGAAATCCGAAACGAATTGGATGAATCAACCAAGGCGTCTGTACGCCAACTTCCTTCTTTTTCTCTGGCCAATTAGAGGCTAGGTATTCGATTTTTTTGACTGCTTGCATTTCAATCGGGTTTTAAAGAATCGATCATCTCTACCAAGTGATGAGCGATCACATCAAAGTAGTGCACATCTTTGTACAACTCGGCCATCATAATCCCTCCTTCTAAGACAGCAATAAATCGGATAGAAAAGTCACGAGCATTTAGGTCGATACGAACCTGTCCTTTCGACATGCCCTTTTCTAATGTATACACCATGCGATTAATCCAGACATCCATTTGTTCCTTAACAGCTGAATGTAGAAATCGGTGTGTATTCTTGGTATCGACTGCTGTATTTTGGATCGGACAGCCTCCTTCTACCGGAGGATTCAGTATTCTCTCTTTATAGAAGTAGACAACAGCCTTTAGTTTATCTAGCGTATTGTCAATGACTTTAGTGCGACGCCCTACCTCTAGCAACACCTTGTCCACCGCCAACTCGAAAGACGCGAGGGCTATTTCTTCCTTACTCTGAAAGTGACCGTACAGCGCTCCCTTTGACATCTTGGTAGCCTCCATGATATCCTTCATGGAGGTGCCTGCGTAACCATTCAGGTTGAATAGCCCTGCGGATTTATCCAGAATATGCTGCCTAGTTCTTTCTGCTTTGGTCATTGACATTTCCCCTATGTGCTTTTATTCTTAAGGATCTATTTATTAAGTAATTCCGATTTGATTTCTTCAATCTGTCTTAGATGATGTGCATTGTGAAAAATGACGAAAAACAACATTTCGCGCACACTTAAGTTTCCCATCGCTGGGTGCGGAATCACGTAGTCGTCCAATTCTTCTTCTCCCCATTTTGCGGCCACCTCTTGGAATCCCTGTGATACCTCCTCCCACTTCGTTCGGGTCGCGTCCAATGTCTCTACCGGTTCTTGTTTAGGCTGGAAACGGGCAGGCGGAATAATATTTTGTTCTGCAAGAATCTTGATATACCTGGCCTTTAAGTCATTGAAGTTCTCACCTTCTCGATCTAGCTCACCAAACATGTGACGCATTTGTGATTTGGGTAGGTGTAAGGCCTTTAGGACGGGGACATTTGATAATATTAGGTGTTCCATCTGTTGAGCTGTATTCCATTTCCCTTTAAACCCCACTTGGCATTGTCCAGGTGCCAATTCGCCAATACTCTGGTCTACGATTTGAAAACTTTCTTCCAATCCTTCGAAGATGCTTTGCTTGGTTGTAGGTGTTGCTTCCATTTCATTTGTTTTGATTCAGTGCCGTAAAACCCTTACGGATGACCACGCCCCTATTTCGATAGAGAGACGAACAAAACATCAAAAAACTAAGGGTTCAGTTCAAACGACTATTCAAAGTTATGACTTTTTTGTTAAAAATAAACCGATCGGTCTTTTTTAACATTTAAAACAATTGGATTAACTTTGCTCGCATGGAAGAAATCTATTTGGGATTAGGTAGTAATATTGGGGATAGGAAAAAGCATATCACTCAGGCTATCAATAAAATAGAAACTCACATTGGTCCTTGCCTACAGCAATCCAGTCTGTACAAAACGGCGGCATGGGGAAAGACCAATCAGTCTTATTTCATTAATCAGGTTATCCAAATTAGTACTTCAAAAGCCCCGATTGACATTCTGGATGGGATCTTGGACATAGAAAGACAACTAGGAAGGGTAAGAAAGGAGAAATGGGGAGAACGGACTATCGATATTGATCTACTCTTTTATGGATCAGAGATCGTTGAACTACCGAGGCTTCTCGTACCTCACCCATTCATCGCGGAAAGGCGCTTCGTTTTGGCACCCTTGTATGAAATTGCACCAGATTTTATCCATCCGATTTTTGAACGTAGCATTGGAAGTTTACTAGAAGATTGTCCTGATACCCTTCCGGTAGAACTAGTGTATTGACTTAGAGCTTACTCAAGCACCAGAATCTATCCCAAATTAGCGGCTTTATCTACTTGAACTTGGAAATTCATCAAGGATTATCGAAATTCAGCCGCTCAAAGCATGCAGTTACCCAACATACCATATCAATTCATTGCCATCGAAGGAAATATCGGGGCTGGCAAAACCACTATTTCCAAAAGAATTGCTGCGGATTATGGCTTCAAGCTGATCCTGGAGCAATTCACGGATAACCCCTTTCTTCCCTTTTTTTATGAAAACGCTGAGCGCTACGCCTTCCCAGTAGAGCTCTTTTTCATGACGGAAAGGCACAAGCAGTTGCAGCAAGAACTGGCCCAACAAGATCTTTTTCAGAAGAACATTGTCGCCGATTATTTTTTCCTAAAAACACTCCTATTTGCCCGGAATAACCTCAATGCCGAGGAGTTTCGCTTGTTCCAACGACTATTCCACATTCTAAACGCCAATTTCCCTAAGCCAGAACTCCTGGTCTACCTCCATCGTCCCGTTCCAAACCTCTTGGAGAACATTAAAGGGCGAGGAAGAAGCTTTGAAGAAGAGATCGCTCCCTCCTATTTGGAGAAAATCCAAAATGCCTATTTTGATTTCTTTAAAACAGCGACGAATCTGCCTATCTTGATCTTGGATGTCGAGGAAGCTGACTTTCTGGCCAACCCAAGTCATTATGAAAGCCTATTAAGACACCTTAGTCATACCTACTCCACCGGAGTCCATCGTATAAAAATTACATAATCGAATGAAAATTAATCTCCCTGAAACCGGACAAGAACGTATTGTGATCGTAGGAGGAGGTTTCGCCGGGCTAACGCTGGCCCGCAAATTGGCCAAGAGCCAATATCAAGTAGTTTTGATTGACAAAAACAACTACCACCAATTCCAGCCGCTGTTCTATCAAGTAGCCATGGCGGGATTAGAGCCTAGTTCGATTATTTTTCCTTATCGTAAACTTTTTCAGCACCATAAGAATGTTTTCATCCGCATGACGGAAGTTAATGCCGTCGATTTGGACAAAAAACAATTGCAAACGCCTTACGGAATAGTCAATTATGACCATCTCATTCTATCGATGGGAGTAGACACCAATTTCTTCGGCAATCAACAGATTGCTAAGTTGGCCATGCCCCTAAAAGATGTTTCCGAAGCCCTTCTCTTACGAAACAAAATCCTGGAAGACTACGAAAAAGCCCTAGTCATCACGGATTATGAGGAACGACAACGTTATATAGACATTGTGATTGTCGGAGGTGGTCCAACAGGTGTAGAGGTAGCTGGTGCATTGGCTGAGATGAAACAATTCATCTTGCCGAAAGACTATCCCGAAATGGACATCAGTGAAATTGACATCTATTTGATTCAAAGTGGCCCCAGGTTATTAAAGGGGATGTCCGAGGAGGCCAGTGAAAAGGCCCTGAAGTTTCTCCAGCAATTGGGAGTAAAGGTTCGACTTAACACACGCGTTAAGGACTTTGATGGCGATTATGCCTATATGAATGATGGCACATCCATCCGCACGTCAAAAGTCATCTGGGCAGCGGGAATCAAAGGAAACACCATAAAAGGGCTTCCAGAAGAATCGATTTGCAGAGGTAATCGACTACTGGTGGATGACTTACATCAGGTGAAAGGGGTTGAAAATGTCTATGCGATTGGAGATTTGGCTCAGATGGAATCCGAAGCTTATCCTCATGGTCATCCGCAGGTGGCGCAAGTTGCGATTCAGCAGGCCAAGAACCTCGCCCGCAACTTCAAGCGCAAACTTAAAAACAAGGAATTGAAGCGATTTGAATATGACAACAAAGGCTCTATGGCTACTATTGGGCGACATAGAGCGGTGGTTGACCTTCCACGATTCAAATTCCAGGGAGGTTTTGCCTGGTTTGTTTGGATGGTCGTGCACCTCTTTGCTATCCTTGGAGTCAAGAATAAGCTCTTTGTTTTCATCAATTGGGTATGGAACTACCTCACTTATGACCAATCCCTGCGACTAATTCTGAGGGCCAAAACACCTCCACAAGTCCAAGCCTCAGAAAGCAAAGCTTCATCTGAGTAGCAAGCAGGGAATGAAAGGATGGAGCCGTACTCACCTCCTTTCATTCTCTGTAAGCATTCCAGTTTAATTGTTTTTTCCCTCTTTCTTTACTGGATCACTGGGGTTTAAGGCCGGAGAAACCGGAATCAAAGTCCCATCCTTCGGCTGTGTGCCGTTGGCAGCCGGTAGCGGGATTACAGGCGGCAGAATGGGTTCCGGCTTTGGATCTGGTTTGATGGATGGAAAGCTAAGCACCGACTTAAGCGGACGAATAGATCTTCCAGCTGAGCGATTTCCCTGCAAATGCACATCCAGCGAAAGATTATAATTAATCATATTGACGTCATCTATCTTATCCAAAGGATAAGTATCCAGACTTTCGATAGTGATATAGTATCTACGCCGCTGTGGATCCGTTTGAATATCTGCTAGATTTACATCAATCTTTTTATCACTTCTTCGTACCATGAGATTACCGATATAAGGGATGGTACTCAAGTCTACAGGATTATCCTTGTCTTCCAAGTCTACCACGAAGCGCCATTGAAAGGCGAATCTGCGGTCCTCCTTCTTACTCAAGTCAAACTCTCCACCAGAAATATTGGCGATGGGATGTGCACTAGTCTGAATTTCTTCGTTGACATTTAGATATAGGAAGGTACCTCCTACTGGTCGCCTACTCTTAATGCGATAGGAAAGCTTCAAATTACCAGGCCTAGAAGCCAATGGTCCTCTAAAATTGCTGGCCAAAGGCTTACCAATCAGCGTAAAGCGACATCCAAATGCACCGGTCTTACTATCCTGGAAAGGTTCGGCACGGAGGGAAGGTTGGCCATCATAGACCCCCGGTGTAACATAGTCTAGCTCCCAGAAATTGGCAGTCATGTCTTCTGGGATGCCCTCAACGATGACATAGTGCTTGTGCTCTGCCCCTTCCGTCATCAAGGGAAAGTCTCGGGTTTCCTGGAATATCGGCTTGATGCCTGCGAAGTATCCAGCGATGTCAGCGGGACCGGGCAGGGGTGAATATAGATTTTGACGATAATAGTCTCCGCCAAAGTCAGCAAAGATGATCGTTTGCCAATCCGTCCCAGAGAAAGTAGTACCAGACGTTCTTCCCAAACCAAAACTCGTCTTTAGGCGGGAAGAAAGCGGCCCATTGATATTCACGCCCACTTCTGATTCCATGCGAAAGTTATCCTCGGCAGCGGAACTGTGCTTGATCATTACTCCTTCAAATTCTCGCAAATAGTAGGCTTGGTTAACGAATTGTGGATTGGTAGTATAAAAACTCCAAAGATTCATCATGGCCTCTGTGGTACGATCATCATTCGCCTGTAGCACTACTCCTAGAGGAGACTGAAAGGAACCAGAAAGGGCTACCACGCTAGATTCTCGTCGATCATCAGAATTCAATGCGGTTTTAAAAGCTACATACGGTGGCTCAATGCCAGCATCAAGAGCGGCCTTTAAATATCCACTACAATTCTTCGTTAGAATAAAGGAATCAAAGTTGTCATCTGGATTGATAACAAATTGGTTATTGACACTAGGGATTCTAAGTATCCTGGATGGGCTAAACTTGATCGCCCCAAAGGGTTTGTCTACTTCATCTCGATTAAAAATATAGTATAGCAAACCACCACCGCGTATATCTGCCATCTCCACTTTGGTCCGTAGATCTCTTCTCCCTAAAAACTTACTGATGTCGTAAGGCACAAAGTCTCGCTTACCATCTCCGATGGAGAAGCCGCAATAGGAAGTATGTTTTTTGAAGATATTTTGTAGGGCATAGCCCAAAGAAATGCGAGAGTAAGATCGCTGGGGAGGCCACTCTTCACCCCGAATTTTTTCCAGCTTACTTTTAAATCTGCCGTACTTTTGGGCAGAAATTTCTTGGAGGGGGTTTAATAGTAGGACTAATACTAATAACAGTAGTGACCGAGTACTCAATTCGGAACTCATACAATAGTTGATTTTTCAGTTATTCTTACCTGGAGGCTTTCTCCAATAAAACCTCGAAAGGTCTTATCACCTTATAATGCAAAAAAAGAAAAAAGTTACTTGGAGAGCCGTTCTTTTTATGAAATCTTTAACAGAGCTTTAGGCTAGAAGCGAATCGAATAATTGAGAGATGGCGTGATAGGGATGAGGGACACCTGCACAAGCTCTGGGACTTCTGTCAATGTATTATCCTCATCGGAATAATTGGATCTTACCCTGATATACAAAGGATTTTGCCGAAAGTACGCATTGTAGACACCCACGTTCAGGATGTGCATCAGATTTCCGGATTTAAAGGTCATGTTCGCACCGACATCCAGCCGATGGTACAATGGCATGGAAGTAGCGTTTTTCCCTTCAAACTGCGGAATGCGAACCTCAATCACCTCAGCATCAGCAGTGCCTGGAACACGTAATGGGATGCTGCCTCGTGGAAACGTAAAGCGGGATCCAGAACTTAAAGTCCAATTGGCTGTCAACTCTAACCAAGGATTTACGCGGTGCGCTACCACGGTCTTAAGATCATGTCGGCGATCATATTTGAAAGGGAAAGGGTCCCCGTTATTTACAAATTCAAATTGGCGTTCTGACCAAGCCAAGGTGTACGCTAACCACCCACTGGTTCTACCTTTGGTTTTTCGCAGCATTACTTCCATTCCGTAGGCCTCCCCTTTTCCTTGCGTAACATTCGTCTCCCAATTATTGAAGAAGTTGGCTCCTTCAGAATAAGTCAACAAATTGTCCATCCGTTTGTAGTAGCCTTCTACCCGCAAGCTGATGTCCTCTTTTAAATTCATTCTAAAGCCACCGACACCTTGCCAGGTGTCTTGTGGCTTAATCAGGTTTGTCGAGGGAACCCAAATATCGGATGGTAGCCCTAATCCGGAAGGAGACAATAAATGAAGAAACTGGGTCATCTTGCTGGCCGAAGCCAAGAAACTCAGCTTAGGATGAACTTGCCAATGTGCAGAAATCCTTGGCTGCAAAGAGTGATACGATTTACCTCTCACGTGCATATTGGACAGGCGTAGCCCAGCATTGATAGTGAGATCATCACTGAGCTGATACTCATTTTCGACATAGAAATCATACTCCTGGGTTTGGATGTTCAGGATGTCTATGCCCAAATCATTATCTCGCACCGTATCCTGAGAAACCACTACCCCATTGGCCATTCCTCTGACTGACCCACTAAATCCAAAGCGAACATAAGACCGATCAAATGGTATATAGTCAAAATCCGCTCTAAGAGCAGTTTCTTCGATATTGGACTGGAAAATTCCTTCGTATTTCCGGTGCTGGTATGCGCCGGTATTAAGCAGGATAACAGAATCTCTTTCATCAAAGTTAACCTCAACATCCAGATTGGTGTAGGAAGCTGTGATGTTAGCTAACAAGCGATTATTGAATACGTGATTCCATTTGAAGGCCGCCAATCGATTGCCCCAATCAAATCGTTCTTCGTACCGCTGTGGGAAATAATAAGATAGCAGAAGGTCATTAGGCCCTTTCAGGTTCAAGGTATCGCCGGCAAAACCTTCATTGACGAAATTATCGGCACCTTGATAATAGGTCAAGTACACCTTATCCTTGTCGCTAAAACGATAATTGACCTTGGCGTTGATATCATGGAAATCATAACTAGTAAAACCATCGTCACCATTGGCCGCTTTGATATTCGAAGAAAAAGGCTTCAGGTACCAGTTGATAAGGGCTTTTCGGGCACTTATAATAAAGGAACTTTTGTCTTTGACAATCGGCCCCTCGAAGGTCATTCTGGTGGTCAACATTCCAATGTCTATCCCGCCACTAAACTCTCTCTTGTTTCCATCTCGTGTTCTAATATCAAGAACACTACTAGTTCTACCGCCATACCGCGCTGGGAAACCACCTTTTAACAATCTGGCACTACTAATCGCATTACTATTGAAAATGCTAAATAGGCCTGCTGCATGAGCTGTATAATAAACAGGGACACCATCGATCAAGATCAAATTCTGCCCTGGTTCTCCTCCTCTGACGTGCATTCCTTCAACCCCATCCGTACCAGATTGCACTCCAGGCAACAAGTAGGCTGTACGAATCAGATCGGATTCTCCACCCAGTCTGGGCACTTGGTTGATATCTGCGATGTTGATGTATTCTTCACTTACCCCGGTCTTTGGGCTATCGCTCAAAGAATCATTTGCTACCACAATAACCTCGGGGATCATATTGATAGACTGCTTGAGACTGAACTGAAACTGCTGATTCGCTTTTAATTCAAAACCCAGTCTTTGCGCTTCATAGCCAACGTAGGAAAGTGACAAGTCCACGGGGCCACCTGGCAGGGTCAGACTAAAGAATCCATCACTGTTGGTTATAGCGATCTTTTGCGTGATCACGTCTACAATAGTCGCCCCAATTAAGGGTTCCAGAGAAGCACTATCAGTCAAAAATCCACTAATGGTAAACCAACGCTTCACAGGCGGAGGTTCCCCTACATAGACAATGATTCGACGATCACGTTGTACATACTGCAGTGAAGTATTTTTGAAGAGATGCTGTAGCACATCAGAAATGCGCAATTGGTGAGCATGATAGGTAACACGCTTGTCGGGGATGATGTCACTGCTAAAAGAAATCTGGACATCTGCCTCATCAGTCAATAAGAAAAGAGCCTCCTCTAATGTAGTATTATCGAAGATAATAGAGATCTGAACATCAAGTGGCTTTTGAGCCCAAGCACTGATACTGAAACCTCCAAGAAACAGTAAAAGCAGGACTTTTCTCATCTAATCCATGGATATTGAGTAAATATACAAGTTAATGCCCATAGTATCAAACGTCTATTGGTCCGATAACGGCCCTTTCAGCCTCCGAATTCTTCGAGGAATCCTTTGCTGAAAGTGACGGCCATTATGAGAACAAGAAGTCTACCCAGTTGAGTTGCCTAAGAACTCCTCGTAAGTGTCCGAAAAACTCCAAAGTGTTACATTACTGAACATCTTTGCTACGCCGAAAGCGAAACTTTCAACATCTTGATTTATTAAAATTCAAGTTTTTTTTGAAAATTACGGCAGATTGGAATTTCACCCTAACCTAACTTGGTCCTTTATCTCAACATGATACCGGTCAAGTGAGTGCTTGGAGCCGCTGGACGATTCGTTTTAGACCTAACAATGGATTCCCTTTCGCTTCCAACCAACTCAGTGCTTTCAAAAGACCAAAAAAGGAAACATAGCCCTATCTTTTCCGACCAAAAATCCCAATAGGCTTCAGCATCTGTACTTGAATAGAGGCAAGCTAAGGTCCCTAGTCATAAACCATTGAAACAGAAAACATTTTTTCAACTATTAACCAAGTTAACATGCAGTTTGCGACGACAGATCTGGTTGTATTTGCCGGCTACATTATAGCCATGATGGGGTTCGGGATTTGGATAGCCAACCGGGAAAAAGCAACCACTTCACAAGATTACTTTTTGGCAAGTAAGGCGCTTCCCTGGTGGGCAGTAGGTGGGTCACTCATCGCCTCCAATATCTCCACTGAGCAGATTATGGGGATGAATGGCTCTGGTTTTGAAATTGGAATGGCTATCGCTTCCTACGAGCTAATGGCCGCCATTACATTAATTATTGTAGCCAAATTTTTCTTGCCTGTCTTCTTGAAAGAAGGCATCTCCACGATGCCTCAGTTCCTGGAACGTCGGTACAACAAGTCGGTCCGTTCCATCATGTCCATCTTTTGGGTGGCTCTTTTTGTCTTCGTGAATATTACATCTGTACTGTATCTCGGTGGTCTGGCTATTGAGTCTCTATTGGGCATTAATTTGATTTGGGGGATCCTAGGTTTGGTCCTGTATTCCGCTTCCTTCTCGATCTTTGGTGGATTGAAGGCAGTAGTGTGGACCGATGTAATCCAGGTTGTTGTATTGGTGCTGGGAGGATCTTTGGCCTCTTACTTCGTGGTTAGTGCCGTAGGTGATGGTAGTTTCTTTAGTGGAGTGAGCACTTTATTCGAAAAGACACCTGAGCGCTTCAATATGATCTTCTCCCCTTCTGACACCTACACGGAACAGCTTTCAGGGGAGACTAAATCTTCCTATGCTTTGCTACCCGGTTTTGCCGTCTTATTTGGTGGGATGTGGATTGCCAACATTTATTACTGGGGCAATAATCAATACATCATCCAGAGGGCACTAGCTGCCAAGAGCTTGGGTGAAGCACAGCGAGGTGTGGCCTTTGCCGCTTTCATCAAGTTATTCATGCCGATCATCGTAGTATTGCCAGGTATTGCTGCTTTCATTTTGAATGCTGAGATAGAAAAGGCAGATGAAGCCTTTCCTTGGGTTCTAAACAACTATGTAAGTACCGGATTTAAAGGGCTTACTTTTGCTGCCTTGGTCGCTGCAATTGGCTCTTCAATCAGTTCGATGGTAAATAGTGCCTCCACCATATTTACACTAGATATCTATAAGGAACACTTGAATAAGGAAGCAAATGAAACCCAATTGGTACGGATTGGTAAGATTGCAGCCGCAGTAGCTCTCCTTATCGGCGCTTTGCTAGGTCCACTGCTTGGGAATTTAGGTCAAGTTATTCAATTCATCCAGGAGTATACAGGCTTTATCAGTCCAGGTGTAGTCGTGGTATTCATTTTCGGAATGTTTTGGAAGAGAGCCACGCCTAACGCAGGCCTAGCCGTGGTTTTAGCTTCTATCCCGCTTTCGATTGCCTTCAAGGCCCTTTATCCAGACCTCCCTTTTGTCGATCGTATCGCCATTACGTTCCTCATCTGTGTGTTCCTATTGATCGGTATTTCTTTATATGAGATCAAAACCAAAAAACAAGCCGTTACGGATTCACGCTTTAGATGGGGCGTGATTGCTGCTATTATTGGGATTGGCATGGCGACTGGTATTCGAATCCTATTTGAGGATATTCCGAACGTAGGTAATGGTACTGCTTATCTAGTAATCGTATTGAGTATTGCAGCCATCGCATTAGTACTGGGCGAGAAGAAGGAGGATCACGAAAAAGCATTAGAGATAGACAATAGCCTATTCAAGACAGATGGTATTTTCAACCTCTCAGCGATCGCCATTACGTTGATCCTGGTAGCCATCTATACTACGCTTGGATAACAACAACACGATAAATACCTAAAACCACATACAAAAATGGGCCGATACGAAAACGTATCGGCCCTTAATTTTTGAGTAGAGGCGTTATTTAGGGATTATATATCGAAGTCAATGAGGGACACTCATAAGAACTTCGATCACCAATCATTACTGGCGACAGTTACCGCCAATAATTTGATAGTGCTCTTTATTTATCTTTTTCAAGTCGGCATTGAAGCCTTGTTCTATTTCAGAAAGGACAGTTTCCAATTTTTCTCGGTCGTATCGTGAGTTAAAAGTACAAGATCCGATTTCAGTATCTACTAGCTCCACTTTGGCACCGTAGTACCGTTCTATTAACTGAACCACTTTATCCATCTGTAATCTTCTAAAATCAAGTCGGTTGGTTCTCCATGCCTGTGCATTCAGGGCTGGGATATCAATGGCTTCTATCTCAACCATCTTTTGTCCTTCTTTCAATGGTTCGAGTATGGCCATTTGTTTAGACTCCAAAATCACCTGATCTTCCCCATTTGGACGGCTAAACATTACTTTACCGCTCTCCACTTCTACCTCTGCAAAGTCCTCTTCCGGATAGGCGCGTAGATTAAATGCAGTTCCTAAAACTTCAATATGTCCGTTGGGACAGTCAATTACAAAAGGATGAGCAGCATCCTCCGTTACAGAGAAGTAGCCTTCTCCTACCAAGCGCACCTCTCTTTTATCACCAAATTCTTCAGGAAATACTAGTTTACTGTCTTCATTTAGAATAACTCGACTTCCATCTGGTAGGCCGATTTCTTTCTTTTCGCCCAGATTAGTGGTAATGGCCAGTAATTCTGGTTGACCCGGTTGGAAGCTGTAATACACAGCCAGGCCTACTCCAATCAGTAGGGCAATAGAGGCCGCCATTCGCCAATCAAAGGTTTGCCTTTTGATGGGACGAACTGGCGTTTCCTGGGGCGTCTGCGCAATGCGGTCTTTGAATCGGGATAGCCCTTTTTCTAGATCGGGCTCAAAACCTTTCTTGTATGATCCAGTCATAGACCACACCTGGCTGAGTTCCTCCCCAACACTGGCATTATCTGATTCGGAAAGCCACTGATCCAACTCATTGGCTTCTTCCTCAGGCAGCTTCCCATGAAGCCTTTGGATAATTCGATGCAGGTTCTTGTCTACGCTCATTCAGAATGACACTTATACGGCTTAATAGATGAAGTATAACTTCACCACTAGTGAATTAGCAATGTTACAGGGCACCTTATTTACTCCAACCGAGATCGCTTTGAGTAAGGCACCTGTCTAATCAAATCGAAAGTGAAAAATGTGGCTTAGGTGGTACCTTACAAAAATCGCATAATTGCGATTCCTTTCATCGGTTTCCTTCATAATTATTTGCATCCTTAATGACACAAAATAATTCTTTTGCCCCTACGCCCCCTTTATAAAAATTGAGCGACCCAAAATGCCCATATCGGTAGATAGGGGCCAAGCGTCTGTCTCAATAGTTTGAGGGCTTTGGTAATTTGATTCTCGACGGTCTTCGGTGAAATGTTGAGTTGCTCGGCAATCTCCTTATAACTCAATTGTTCGAAGCGACTCAACACAAACACTAAGCGGCAACGTTCTGGCAATTGATCCACAGCTTGATCTATAATAAGCTGTAATTCAGCAGCTTCCAGCTTTTCATCACTTAGGGGAGCTTGTAATTTGAGCTGTCCCACCATCGTGGAATCGTCCAATTTTATTTTTTGGTCTCGTAGATAGTTGAGGGCTTTGTTGACGGCAGCTCGACGCAAATAGGCAGCATATGAAGTGTGTATCTGGAGATAGTCTTTCTTCCGCCAAAGCTCATAAAAAACTTCCTGCGCCAGGTCTTCCGTGGTCTCTTCTTTAGGTATGATTTTGTACACTGCCTGACAAACCTTCTTGTAGTACAACCGGAATAACAGCTCAATTGCTTGCTCAGCATCCTTTTGAAAAAGGGCTTTCAACTCCTGATCTGTAAACTCTTGTTGCAAAAAATGGGATTTGTCGACAAAAATGCCGGGATATGTGGTATAGTTGACTCAAATTTAAAATTCTGGAGGAATAAATTGCTTTTTTTCTCCAATTTTCTGTCTGATCATTCTCAGCATTTCCCACCAAGACTAGCGGATCTCCTATTATCTGCGAGTTTCTCCCACCGATGAAAGTTGAGGCATTCTTTTGATAAATGACCAGAAAAAAATACCTTAACACATCCGTTTAGATATGCAGACTACATTTCTCTTCCACTGATCTATATAATTAATCGGATAAAATCTACAATAACACTAACTCCTAATATTGTATGAAGAAAGTATTACTTTTTCTAGTGACCGCGTTGATGACGCCCCTGTGGTCCTTTGCCCAGGAAGCGGCAAAAACGACTGACGACAGAATCAATGAAGTATTTCAACCTATTACTGATGCCGTAAGTAGAATCATCTTCTTTACGGTGTCTATTGGTGATTTCACGATACCATTTGTATTGGTCTGGCTAATCGTTGGAGCCCTGATATTCAGTGTCTATATGGGCTTTGTTCAATTCACTGCCTTCCGGCATGCCATAGATGTGGTTCGGGGCAAATACGATGACCCTAATGACCAGGGGGAAGTCTCCCACTTTCAGGCCTTGACTGCGGCCCTTTCAGGTACCGTGGGAGTAGGAAACATTGCTGGTGTCGCTTTAGCGGTGAGTATTGGTGGAGCTGGTGCCACATTTTGGATGATCATCGCAGGTTTGCTGGGGATGGCTTCTAAATACACCGAAGTATCACTGGGTTTAATGTATCGAAACATCAATGCTGATGGTACGGTTTCCGGCGGACCAATGTACTACTTGGAAAAAGGTCTAAAAGAAAAAGGAGGCTTCTGGGGTCCAGTAGGTAAAGTATTAGCGGTATTATTTGCCATTGCCTGTATCGGAGGTAGTTTCGGTGGAGGTAATATGGTACAGATTAACCAAGCTACTAACCAATTGATTACCGTAACCGGTGGTGATGCCTCCATGTTCAGTGGCCAAGGATGGATCTTTGGTCTTGTTATGGCGGTCCTAATCGGTGTTACGATCATTGGCGGGATTAAGAGTATCGTAAAGGTTACCGATAAGATTGTTCCCTTTATGGTCGGAATCTATATACTTGGAGCCTTGATCGTATTGGGTGCTCATTTTACTGAAATTCCAGCTGCTTTTGGAAAGATCATTAGCGGCGCTTTCAATGCAGACGCTCTCTACGGTGGGGTCGTTGGGGTTTTGATCCAAGGTTTCCGTCGGGCAGCCTTCTCGAATGAGGCAGGTGTAGGATCAGCTTCTATTGCTCACTCTGCAGCCAAGACTGATGAGCCAATTAGTGAGGGCGTTGTTGCACTCCTAGAGCCATTTATCGACACGGTGGTGATTTGTACGATGACTGCATTGGTTATCGTAATCACCAATTACGGTGGAAATGGTGCTGAATGGGCCTTTGAAGGCTTGCGTTCTGGTTCTGAAGCTCCAATAGCTCAGATTGATGTTACTTCTGCTGCCTTTGAATCCGTAATGAGTTGGTTCCCAGTAGTTCTTAGTGGAGCGGTTATTCTCTTCGCGCTGTCCACTATGGTTTCTTGGTCTTACTATGGTTTGAAAGCTTGGACTTATCTTTTCGGAGAAGGAAAAACCAATGAAAAGATCTACCAAATCATCTTCTGTATTTTCGTGGTGATTGGTTCTGCCATTTCAGCGCAGGCTGTCTTTGATTTTGGTGATGCCATGATCTTTGCCATGTGTTTCCCTAACGTATTTGGCTTATACCTGTTAATGCCGAATGTACGTCGAGCTTACACAGATTACATGGCTCGTATCAAATCAGGAGAAATTAAGAAAGTAGGGTAGCAATACCTAAGCTTGTTAACATAAAAACGGGGCTTCATCTGGCGCAGATGAGGCCCCGTTTCATTTTACCTTCTGGCAATATCTAAGCCTTTTGTTCTTTGTCTCCTCCAAATAAAACCAGCTTTTGATCCGCCCACTTATGCGGGATGGGAAACAACCGATACTGCCAATGGTACCAAAGCGTGCCGATGAAGGCTCCTATAGCTGCACCTGTTACCACATCTTCTAGGAAGTGCTGCACCAGATAAATCCGGGACACGCCCACTAAAACTGCGATCAGAAGCAGTACGAGGCTCCAGGAACGCTTGTAGGAAATAGTCAATGCCAAGAAAGTGTATAAAGCAAAAGCAGACATAGTATGTCCAGATGGAAAGCTAGTGTTACCACCATGCATAGCCACTCCTGTCACCGGCACAATCATGTCTAGCAATCCGCTTTCTTGGAAATATAGTGCAGGACGAGGTTGGGCAAAGATGGACTTGGTAATAGCACTCACAATGGCCACAAAGCCACCAATCAACGGCAGCATCATTGCCGCTCTATAGTTTACAAAGAACAACATAGCCAACAGGAAGACAATGTAGGCAATGTGCTCACCTGCCTGTGTAGCATACGTAAAGAAGGTATCGCTAAAGGGCGTTCGTTGGGCACTGAAGTAAAAAATCGCATCTCCCTTCTCGATAAAGAGCAACAGGATTCCACCTAAAATCAAGAACAAGCTAAAGGTGATCCAAAAGAGCCGATTATGGCGCCACCAATGTAGGATAGGTTTATTGTGTCGTAGCATGTATCCGAAAGTAATTACTTGAGTCAAGCAGAGGTAAGCGCTAAGGGTTTAAGGTGATGATGAGCCAGATTTATCCTTCTATTTCCCACCTTCATTCCCTAAATGATCTTACCACTTGGCAGTGCAACAATAGGAATTTCCAAGCGATATTTCTTACTCTTTCGACGAAGATTCGTGGAAACCAGATGCTTTAACCCTTTGGTCGAAGACTTAGGAAGAATTGGATTAGGATATGAAGATTCTAGGCAGCTGGCTGGACCGGACTAGCTTCTTCCTCCTTCTTCTTGAAGAGCTTGGCAAAGAAACTCGTGTATCGGTCTAGATTCACTAGCTTGGAATCATTCATAGCCTTATAGGTGAGCATGGCTCCAATAGGAAACAATACCAGGCAAGGAATCCAGGCGGCTAAGACAGCTGACACCACAAAAGTCTCCGCAATCTTTCGACAGAAGATCGTCAAGATTACAAATAGCATAAAGAAGATGATGGAAACTAGAATGGGATAACCAAAACCACCTTTTCGCACAATTGCACCCATAGGAGCACCAATCAAGACAAAAATAAAGCAAACTACCGCCATTGAGTACTTAGTATATAACTCGTAGATATGCTTTACCTTCGATTCTCGCATATTGTCGATGATCCGGGTACCTGACTCAGCCTGACTCTTAATCGCACGCACAGAAGATTTGGCTTTCGTCAATATCGTTTTACGATGGTAATGTGGAATCTTGGCAAAAGCCTCGCTGAATAGCAAAGTAGTATCTGAAGGTAATAGGCCTTGGTTTTCAACTTTGGCTTTATATTCTTCAGCCTTAGGGTTGGTGGATCGCTTACCGTTTTTCGTTTTCTCGACGGCGCGTCTTTTAGCCGCCTTCATGGCAGCAGTAGGTTTCTTTGCTGTTGCTTTGGGCAATGGCTTTGGTTTGGGAGCCACTGGAGCTTTGGGTTTAGGTTTAGCAGGGTTAGTCTTCTTAGTCGCAGCTAAAGAATCCTCTGCTCTTTTTCGCTTGGCATTCGCAATGCGTTGTAGGGAATCATACTTCAATTCCTCTGCTAGAGTTAAACTATCATTTCTGGCCTTGTCTATGGCTAAATCTCTTTTAATAAAAGTGCTGTCCAACTTCAAAATACTGACATAGTTGGCCAATTGATTGGAGCTATTGACCTCTCTTTCTCGGATTTTGATAGCGATAGAATCTATGGCAATGCGCAACTGCCCAATCGTCATCATACTCCGGTTCTGCTTAAACAGCTCCTTGTTGGTTTGACTGAGATCAAATTCCCCAAGATCAAATACCTTGGTCCAACTTTTGAAGGAAGTTCTTACAAAGGGGAAGGATTTATTGCGTTGGGAAGCAGAACTAGGGCTGGTTTCCATATATTGATTCCCATCCTCGAGGTTCATAATAAAGTAGGAACCGTTATCCGTCATATACATCTGCCCCTCATTGGCTACGATCTGGCTGAGCTGACCCTTACTAGCATCCTGATGATCATATATCATCACCCGTTTTATCTGCTTGCCATCTTTCCCTTTTTCACCGATCAAGATAGAGTATCCCTGAAAATCATCATTGAACACCCCAGCATCTAGCCGTAGGGCCGGCTTTTGTCGCTGGATATCATACATCCGAGAACCAAAATTCAAATTGGCTATTGGAATCAGATAATTGGAACAGAGGTAAGAAAAAAAGACGGCGAGAAAGCCAAATATGATGATGGGTTGCATGACCCGTAGCAAAGGGACCCCAGCGGACTTAAAGCTAGATAATTCGTAGTGCTCTGCCAGATTCCCCAATACCATCACGGAGGATATCAGTATCGCTAAAGGAAGCGCCATAGGAATCAAGCCCACGCATTTATAGGCTAATAGTTCGATTAGCACAAAGAAACCTAAACCTTTGCCAGCGATATCGTCGATGTACAACCACAAGATCTGCATCAGCAATACGAAGATGGCGATCATGAAGGTCACGACAAAGGGACCGACAAAATTGGCGATCAGTAATCGATCTAGCTTCTTTATTTTCAACATCAGCGCAAAGATAGAATGAAAATGTTACTTAGTCTAATAAATGCTTCCCCTTGACCTTTTGTTTACATTTTGCTCCAAGGCCGAGTATTCAAAGGTGAAAGAAGCCCTATTTCAAAGAAAGTTAAAAAAAAATCACTCCCCTTGTAACAAACCTATCTTAGCTTCGTCTCCCCTTTGTACGACGCAAAAACAGCGACATAAAGGGCTTACTTAAAGAGTGCTTTGTGTCCAGAAAAAAGCGTACCGAATAAATCTCAGGAATGAGTCTTCATTATTACAGAGAAAACATATTACCCATCAGTGACAAGCTTTTCCGCTTTGCCCTGCGCATTGTGGGAGATCGGTCGGAAGCAGAGGATATCGTGCAAGAGGTGATGATCAAGATTTGGAATAAGCGAAAAGATTGGGAGTTTATTGACAACATGGAAGCCTGGTGTGTGAAGATGACCCGCAACCTGTCCATCGATAAACTGCGATCCAAACATCGCCGCACACAAGACCTTGACGGTCTGTTTCACCTGAAAGATGGTGCAGCCACTCCATTAGAGACAGCCGAAAGCAATGATACCATTCATCATATCAGCAAACTGATGCAAGAATTGCCGGAGGCACAGCGTTTGGTAATGCAATTGCGAGATATTGAAGAATTGAGCTATAAAGAGATTATGGAACAACTGGACATGACCATGCCACAGGTCAAAACCAACTTGTTCCGTGCCAGAAATAAAATCAAGAAACGATTAAATAAAGAAGGTAATGGATTACGACAACATTCAAACCTTGCTTGAAAGATATTTTGAGGGAAATAGCAGTCTTGCTGAAGAAAAACACTTGAAGGCTTATTTCCAGCAAAAAGAGATTGACCCGGAGCTCGAAGTGTACCGATCGCTATTTGTTTGGCAAGTGGAAGAGCAGGCGGTCAGCCTATCCCGAGACTTTAAAGACAATTTGCTCTTAGAAATTGAAGCGGAGCAAAAGGTTGGATTCGTACGACGCTTCCTTCGTCACCCGATGAGTAGAGCGGCAGCTGTGCTGGTACTGCTTACCGGAATGTGGTGGGCCTATCAAACGGACACCGCCATGGTAGATGAAGGAGTGACGGCCGAAATCAACTGGGAGCAATACGAGCCCAAGACCAAGGAGGAAGCCCTCACTATCACACGCAATGCCATGGTGATGCTATCCAAGGAGTTGAACCGAGGTACAGCCCGGGTTGCTAAAGAAGTAGTAAAAGTGCGACAGTTGGGTCGCATTGATCAATAATTGTTTAACAGTAGTACTGAACAGAACCCACTAATTTTATAAAATATCTGATACAATGAAATGGATGAAGTTTACAATGGTATTCCTGCTCATGGGAGCAGTCAGCGGCCTATCTGCCCAGGCCAATGCCATCGACAAATACTTTAAGCAATATGTCGATGATGAAAATTTCAGCGTGGTTTACGTCGGTCCTACCCTATTCAAATGGATGAAAAATATGGGGAAAGAGGACAATGATGAGCGCGATAGTGAAACGGATGCGGTAATCAAGGCCGTTGAAGATGCACAAGGTTTGCGTATTCTCACAACGGATGTAAACCCACGTCAATACTATGACGAGGCGAAGTCGAAAATTAGTACAAAAGAATATGAACTCCTAATGACTGTCCGTAGCAAAGATGGAGACAATGTGGAGTTTCTGGGCAAACTAAAAGGAGATGCCGTCGAAGAGTTATTGCTCATATCTATCGGCGAAGAGAGTTTTGTCTTGCTCAGCCTGGTTGGACTCCTGGACCTAGCGGATATCTCTAAAATTGCGGATGAGATTGAAGAATAATGTTTGCAATGTTTAATGTTTAATGTTTAATGTTTAATGT
>CAJXPD010000154.1 GCA_913057785.1 uncultured Lewinella sp.
GCGTGTGAGCCCCGATTTTTTCTACGGCATCATCATAATATCCGTCATTGAGTACAGGGCCATTATCACTGGAAAGTACAATTAGTGTATTTTCTAAGATTCCTTCTTCCTCTAGTGTCTTAAGTAACTCTCCGATGCACCAATCCGCCTCCACAATTACATCTCCTCTTGGCCCCATACCAGAACTGCCTACAAAGCGATCATGGGGCGTGCGGGGTACATGAGGTTGTTGTAAAGCATAATAAAGGAAGAAAGGTTCCGCCTTGTGCGCTTTGATATAGTCTTGTGCGCGCACGAGGAAGGTGTCCGCCATATTTTCGTCCACCCACTTGGCGGTCTCTCCCCCTTTCATGTATCCAATTCTAGGGATGCCATTGACAATACTGCTATTGTGCCCGTGATGCCATTTCAATTTCAACAATTCCGGATTATCCTTCCCCGTAGGCTCTCCTTCAAAGTTCTTCTTATAGTCTATTTGAATCGGGTCTTCTGGGTCTAGCCGGACCACATGACCATCTTCGATGTAGACCGTAGGGACTCTATCTTGAGTAGCAGCCATGATATAGGAGTAATCGAAACCCACCTCATTCGGGCCAGGGCCGATCCGCTCATTCCAATTCACGTTGCCATGCCCAAGTCCTAAATGCCACTTTCCTACAATCCCAGTGTGGTAACCTTCTTCTGACAATAATTTCGGAAGTGTTAACTGGGCGGTATCTATCAGTAGTGGAGCCGTGCCGGGAAGTATTTTGGCTCTTGCATTCCTCCAAGGGTATTGGCCCGTCAGCAGGGCATATCGACTCGGAGAGCATGTAGCTGAGGAGGCATAGCCATTGGTAAACCTAACTCCACCATTAGCCAAACGATCAATATTTGGTGTTTTCATTTCAGTGGCCCCATACGCTCCCACATCTCCGTACCCTAGATCATCTGCATAGATGAAAACAATATTAGGTAATTCCTTCTTTGTAGCTCCAGTTTCTTCCTGTGGTGTTGGAGCACTGGAACAGGCCCAACAAAAGGACACCACCACCAATGGGAGGTAACTCCGCCTTACGTACTTACTAAACATATCGTTTTGTCTTTTAATTTGATCTCCTCCAACCTGGTCATCAGAATGGAAATGCCATCATCAAATAAATGTCATCCCGAAACTATCCTGAAGAAGATCCACTTTCACAAAGAATAAAGCTTACTGCATCCCTGATCTGACCAATCCTGGTGGAATGCACTTTAGACCTATCCGGCGCCAGAATCACCTATGCGGACTTGTCGAGCTGGTTTCAATTATAAAGCTGCCGAAAATTCGGCGTAGCGCAGGAGCACAAAGTAAGCAATCTGGGGGTAGGTTTACGGCAAATGCCTAACACAATTGGTTTGGAATTTATCTCGTATGTCTAGATCACTTGGTTTTCCTAGAAAAACCTATTTTTAAGCCGAATTCTTCAAATCCGCAATAAACGCCTATGACCACTAGACGTGCCCATAAACTCAAAGCGGGCAATATTCAGAATCTAAAGATCCACACAGAGACCCTTGCTGACCCAGCCTCCGATGAGGTTCAGATAGAAGTTAAGGCGATTGGGTTAAACTTTGCTGACGTTTTCGCCATCTGGGGTTTATATGCGGCGGCTCCGAAGGATGCCTTTGTTCCTGGTTTGGAATATGCAGGAATTGTAAGCAAGGTCGGTTCAGCGGTAGACACAGTCAAAGAAGGAGATCGCATTATGGGGGTTACGAGGTTCGGTGCCTATACTACACACCTCAACATAGATCATCGCTACGTTATTCCGCTGCCTGACGATTGGAGTTTTGCCGAAGGTTCCGCCTACTTGGTACAGATGCTAACGGCTTATTATGCCATGATTAACCTTGGCGACTTGCAGAAAGGACAAACGATCTTGATCCATAGCGCTGCAGGTGGGGTAGGAACACATGCGGTTCGCATTGCAAAACGCATGGGCTGCTACACCATT
Organism: uncultured Lewinella sp.; assembly: GCA_913057785.1. GTDB lineage: Bacteria > Bacteroidota > Bacteroidia > Chitinophagales > Saprospiraceae > DT-111. The sequence continues at coordinate 1,977 of CAJXPD010000154.1, forward strand.
GGGACTGTCGGGAATGCAAGTAAGCTTGACTATCTGAAAAAAGAAGGTTACGACCAGGGGATTGTCCGCAATAAGAAAACTTTCAAGGCGGACTTGATCAAGGCTTTGGATGGCAGAGAGCTCAATTTGATTATGGAGTGCATTGGGGGAAAATACTTCAAAATCGGATATGATGTTCTGGCTGCACAAGGCAGGATCATCGTCTATGGGCAAGCCCGTTACGCAGCCCCTGGTAATCGGCCGAATTACCTGCGCCTACTTTGGTTGTACCTCAATCGCCCAAAGGTGGATCCGCAAGCCTTGCCCACGGATAATAAGGGCGTATTAGGTTTTAATCTGATTTGGCTCTACGAAAGGGTACATATCATGAATAAAATCCTACAAGAGGTTTCTGCTATGAATCTACCGAAACCCATTGTAGGGCATACCTTCCCCTTCGAAGAACTCCCCGAAGCAATTCGCTTGTTCTCGACTGGTAAAACGGTTGGTAAAGTTGTCGTAGAGGTTTAGCCCATTCAACACCTAATATCAATGAAAGCCGCTCCAGAAAGAATCGCCGTAGAGTTTGATCAGATCGCTGTCCTACCTGATCGAAATTGGAATCATAATATCCATTATCACGATTTCCTGCTAAGGAAATTACCCGCGCCTTGCCATCGGGTATTAGAAATCGGCTGTGGTAAAGGACGCCTTAGTCGAGCAATTGCCAAGCACGCCCAAGAAGTGGTAGGGATAGATTTATCCAATGAAATGCTGAAGATCGCTAGGGCTAAAAGTCAGGAACTGGATAATATTCGATTTGAACAGACTGACTATCTACAAAAAGATTATCCGCCTGCCTACTTCGATGCCATAGTCAGTGTAGCCACTTTGCATCATATGGACTGGGCTACTGCCCTCAAACGAATCAAATCAGATTTGAAGCCGGGCGGCAAATTGTTGGTCATTGATTTATACGAGGAGAAAGGTTGGATGGACCTGCTTTACAATCTAGCCTCTATCCCACTTCACCATGTTTTGAAGCGGCAAAAGAATGGCAAAAGTATTAGCTCGGCATTGGAAAATGAGCTTTGGCATGCCCATGGCTCGGGAGATGAATATATGCCATTGGAGGAAATCAAAAGGGTAGCCAATCAATATCTGCCTGGCGTGGAAGTGAGGCGAAGATTACTTTGGCGTTTCAGCCTGGTGTGGGAAAAACCTTTGGAGAAAAGCCCATTGGGATAATACAGCCGATAGACTTTTCTCCAATCGTAGGCCAGTTATAGGCGCTTAATCTTGATATTACGGTACCAAACCGTGTCACTATGGTCTTGCAGACAGATTCTTCCCTTTCTGGATTGTCCGAAGCCCTCCCAGTTTTTGAATTTACTATCGGCAATCATAGCATTCCATTCCGGTGTAAACATCTCGAATTTAACCACCTTCACCCCATTTAACCAGAAACTAGATTTTCCATTCTTAATGCGGATACGAACTGAATTCCATTCCCCGGCTGGTTTCACCACCTCCTTCTTGCACTTGATCATATCATAAAGATCTCCTGCTCTATGTGTAATAATTTTCGCGTCAGGATGGCATTTGTTATCCAGCACCTGCATTTCAGGTCCAGTGTGATAAGGTCTTTTATATCCCTCTTCCGTTACGTTAAACATGATACCGCTATTCCCGCAATCTGATATCTTCCATTCTAATCGAAGGTCAAAGTTTTCATATTCCTCCTCCGTCACTATATCTCCTCCTTTCACCGATTTATCAGACTTGTCCAGCATCAAAGCGCCGTCCTGTACTTTCCAGGCAGGACCTAAGCCCTCTGCCTTGAAATTTCTCCATCCATTGGTAGTTTCTCCGTCAAACAATGACTCCCAACCGGCCTCTTCATCCAGGGCCTCTGGTGTTGTAGTTGTCCAAGCCATGATCGCGATCACTAGCCCGCCCAATAATATTAATTGCTTCATTCGAAATGTTTTGATTATAAATAAAATAGATGTGTGGGTGTTGAAATAGGTAGGCCAAGGCATTTACCTTTCTGCCTGAGCAAAAGGCCCTCCTTTGACCTTACAGCAAACAAAAAAAGAAATATTCTAGTAAAGGAAAAATATTTAACGGCAGTTTTGACTGCTTTGCCTGGAGTTGGCTAGTCTGAGATCGCGCAGAGAATCAAGCTATCATAAACCATTTATTGACGGGATTGTTCTACCCCTGAAACTTTCCGTAAATTTGTAGAATATTTATCAATGTCAGACAAAGAGCACGAATTGGAGAATCTTGTTTTACCATCTAATCCTGATGAGGATGACCCAACTGCTGCGGCACGGAAGCGGGATCATATCGAACTGGCCTTTCGATCTCAGGTTGAGAAGGCAGCCCTCGATGATCGCTTCTATTATGAGCCCCTGATGGCAGCACATCCGCAGGTAGATAAAATGCCTAAGATTGAGTTTTTAGGTAAGCGCCTATCTGCTCCAATGTGGGTGTCCAGTATGACCGGCGGGACCGAGATGGCGAAAATCATTAACCACAACCTCGCCAGAGCTTGCCAGGAGTTCGGGATTGGGATGGGGCTAGGTTCTTGTCGATCTCTGCTCTTCGGCAATGAAACCCTAACTGATTTTGATGTACGCCCGATCATGGGAGATGCAGTGCCATTATTCGCTAATCTTGGTATTGCCCAGGTAGAACAGTTGATAGACCATCAGGAATTATATCGAATTCCTGTGTTGATCAACAAACTCAAAGCAGATGGGCTGATCATCCACGTGAATCCATTCCAGGAATGGTTACAGCCAGAAGGAGATCACTTGAAACGCCCCCCCATTGAGACGATAGAGCATGTCTTGACGGAATTGGATATTCCAATCATCGTGAAAGAGGTGGGGCAAGGCATGGGTTATCGCAGCTTGAAGGCACTGCTCCAACTTCCCCTAGCAGCAATTGATTTTGCAGCCAACGGCGGCACTAACTTTGCCAAGCTAGAATTGGCTCGGTCCAGCGAGTTAGAGCAGGAAGCTTACGGAAGACTGGCCAATATTGGTCATGGAGCAGAAGAGATGGTGGAACTTTGTAACCGCTTAGTAGAAGAATTAGGCGATCAACGCAGATGCTCCCAGATTATCATTTCTGGAGGTATTCGGCACTTCCTAGATGGTTATTACCTTACGGAAAAATGTACCTTACCTAGTATATATGGTCAGGCTTCACAGTTTCTGAAGCATGCCAGAGGCGACTATGAGACCTTACGTTCGTACGTAAGGACGCAAATCAAGGGCCTAGCCCTATCTCAAACCTTCTTAAGCCTTAAAGCATGAACATAGAATCTGAATATTCGACAAGGATCGAGGAATCACCAGTGGTGAGCTCTGAAGATTCGGACCTAAGCAAGCAAGAAATGCAAAAAAAGACCATTAGCGGTTTCTCTAAGTTATCCAAGCGAGCAAAGCTTCGTTGGGTAGCCGAACATTTCTTTACGGAACCAGAGGCCGTCATCAGAGAACTTAAAAGTTTCTGGCACGGCGACGAACAACAGCAGAAAGTAATCGATGACTTTAGTGAAAATACCATCAGCAATTTCGTTCTGCCTTTTGGTATTGCACCCAACCTCAAGATCAACGGCAAAACTTATGCCGTCCCGATGGTTATCGAGGAGAGTTCTGTTGTGGCGGCTGCATCTAGTGCTATGAAATTTTGGATGAATCGTGGGGGATTTAAGGCGGAGGTGATAGATACCCAAAAATTGGGGCAAGTCCATTTTTCGTGGTCAGGTGACCCTGCTACCTTACGTGAGTTATTCCCCCAAATAGAAGCAAAGCTTCGGGCAGATGCTGCTCCTCTTTCCAAGAATATGGAAGCGAGAGGTGGTGGTATTCTCCATGTTGAATTGCTAGACCTAACGGATGAGGAAGCTGATTATTACCAGCTAAAGGTGTCTTTTGAGACCTGCGATTCAATGGGAGCCAATTTTATCAACTCCATATTAGAGCAGTTCGGTAAGAGCTTGCAAGAATTTGTAGCAGAGTTCCCAGCACTTAAGGATGAGGAACGCTCCGTGGAGATCATCATGGCCATCCTATCCAATTACACGCCAGATTGTTTGGTAAGAACCTGGGTAGAGTGTCCAGTAGAGCAGTTGGAAGGGGCTTGCAAAGACTTGAATGCTGCTGGCTTCGCAGATAAATTTAGTAAAGCTGTACGCATTGCACGGATTGATCCGTACCGAGCAACCACGCACAATAAAGGGATCTTCAATGGAATTGATGCAGTGGTATTGGCCACAGGAAATGACTTTCGGGCTATTGAGGCCTGCGGTCACACCTATGCTGCCAAAGATGGCCAGTATCGTAGCCTTACTCAATGTGAAGTCAAGGATGGGATTTTTAAGTTTTGGTTGGATATCCCGCTGGCTATTGGTACCGTAGGTGGCCTGACAAAACTGCATCCTTTAGCTCACCGATCCTTAGAACTCCTAGGAAATCCCAACGCCCAGGAACTCATGATGATCATTGCAGCTACCGGCCTGGCACAAAACTTTGCAGCAGTCCGATCATTAGTAACCACAGGTATTCAGCAAGGCCACATGAAAATGCACCTGCTCAATATCTTGAATCACTTGGGAGCTACCGAGCAAGAGGTGAAAGATGCGATTGTACACTTCAAAGACAAGGTAGTATCCTTCACGGCAGTACGAGAATTCTTGGATTGGTTGCGAGGCAAAGCGCCTAAACTTGCAGAATGACCTCCAATTCAAGTGCTTTTAACACCCACACCAAGGGCAAGCTCCTGCTCACCGGTGAATATGTAGTACTGGATGGAGCAACTGCTTTAGCCATTCCTGCCAAGCTTGGTCAGCGGATGGAGGTAAGGCCAGATAAACAAATTCCCGCTGGGCAGTTAAACTGGACTAGCTATGATCATCAAGGGAAAGCCTGGTTTGAGGCTTCCTTTCTACCTTCCTCTTTAAACATTATAAACACTACAGATACAGCCGTGGCTGAACGGCTCATTCAGCTTTTCCAATCTATACAAAAGCAGAGACCCACCGCCTGGCAAGCTCTCCCCGGTCTAAACTTGCGAATGGACTTGGAGTTTTCCAGACATTGGGGTTTGGGCACTTCCTCCACGCTTCTGGCTGCCTTAGCTCAATGGCAAAATGTAGACCCCTATCAACTACTGTGGGATTCATTTGGAGGTTCTGCCTATGATATTGCCTGCGCCATTGCTGATGGCCCTATTCTCTATCGGCTCGCCGATGCTACCCCGCACTCAAGCCCTACCCCGTTCAAACCCTCTTTCCTCGATCAGCTCTATCTCGTCTATTCCGGTAAGAAGCAGAATAGCAGAGATGGAATTCGCCATTATCGGGAGCGATTCTCCGCCACAGACCCTGCTCCATTGATACAAAAGATTGATAGTCTTACTCAAGCTATTTTGAACAGTAAAAGGCTGCAGGATTTTGAGCAGTCCATAAAAGAACACGAGACATTACTTAGCGAAGCATTATCGCTCCGGCCTGTTCAAGAGCAATACTTCAGTGACTATTGGGGGCAAATCAAATCTCTTGGAGCCTGGGGTGGAGATTTCATATTGGTGACTAGCAACAGAGAGGAAGCGGCTACTCGTAAATACTTCCAAAGGAAAGGGCTTACGGAGATATTTCCTTTTTCTGAATGGTTATTAATCTAGGATAAATTTAGCTCATCATCGAACCGGATCGCTATCTCACTAAAGCCGAAAGGGCTTTAATTCTTTCCGACAAAAGCATCCATCACCTCCCAATACCGCTTTTTCATTCCCTCTACATCAATCCATGTATAAGCATGGATTTCCCGCTGCAGATTGTCATCTGGTGTTATAAATGGGGCCTCCTTAGCCAGGTCTGGCCGTGCCAAAGCTTCGATAATCGCTACATCCCACATGATCCATTCGCGTTTTTCCTTATCCGTCTGCTGCCAGAAACGATCATAAGATTCCCAGCGATCCACTAAGTACTGCCCGATGCCAGCTTTTCCCTTTAGATGTCGATCTACATTCTCCTTTTCGAATACCAAGTGTTGGCAGGTAGTAGCTGTCATTACATGAAAGTCCAAACCATATGTATTCAGGAGGAGGTCTGTAGCATTAGGATCATTATTGGTATTAAACTCTCGCTTGCTCCAAGCATTCTGCTTAACATCATGCCAAAACCCGATGTAACATACCTTGAGTTTAGGGATGATAGTGGGATCCATCAAGATTGCTGAGGCTACGTTAGTATTCGGGCCTAAGGTCACCACTACTAGCTTTTCATTGGCAGGGCTTGCATGGGCTTTTTCAATAATCAAGCGCGCCGCAGCGGAAGGCTGGGGTCGCATGGTATTGACCATGGGTACGTTGGCACCCATGGCAAGGGGCACATCTGTCACCCCCATCAACTGAGCAATTTCTTCATTCAACTGCTGACTCCTTCCTACTGAATCGTTGGGAGCTCGATCTTGGGTGTGCCATTGAGCTGAGGTGAGCCCCTCGAGCTGAAAGTTGGGTTCGATCAGTGCTCTGGCAATCGCATATAGATCATCTACTTCATTAGCAGTATCAGCATCTACGATTATCCGCAGTTTTTCCCCTTCTATCAGGTTATTGGTACTTGCTCGACTTGAAAAATGAGGTACGCTGACAGCGGCGGCGGCCAGGCCCGCCTGCTTGATGAATTGTCGTCTACTCTGATTCCACTGTGGAGGCTTCTGCATGTTGTTGTTCCTTTTCTGCTTGCATGGCAGCTTTGACTGGCAGAATTACCTTTGCTAGATTAAAGATTGGCTTGAATAATTCACCAGAACTACCACTGCGATTCACCATCATGGCTATGCTCACCTTATACTCAGGGAATAAGATCAACAAGGTAATGGATCCCGTGATGGTACCGCCATGATGTACAATACTAACGTTTCCTTCTGGAACTAGTTCGGACACCTCTCCAATTCGCCAGCCTAGCGCATAATTCTGTGGATTCATCTCGCCATTATCCAATGGGATCGGCGTCCACAACTCCTCTCTAGTAGTAGAATCCAAAAAATTATCGTTCAACAGGGCATTTGCCATTTTGATAAGATCCGTAGGGGTAGACAACATGCCTCCGCCGGCCCACTTATAACTGCTATTGACGGAATAAGCCTCTCGGTATTTCCCCTTTCTTACAATATAAAAGCGGGTTCTCTCAGGTACTTCTTTTGTTGACAAATCGCCCATTGTTTGGGACATCCCAAGCGGGGCAAAGACCTGTTGTTGCATATAATCCAAGAAGGGTTTTCCACTGGCTTCCTCCATAGCTGCGCTTAAGAGGGTATAGCCATAAGTAGAGTACTGAAAGCCACGGCCGGGTTCAAACTGTAATTTATCCTTTCCGAAAATGCCTACACTTTCCTCCATACTATCAAACTGTTTAGTACTTAAGCTCTCCACCGCAGGAAAGCAAAAACAGAAACCATAATGTCGAATACCGGAGGTGTGCGAAGCCAATTGCCGCAAGCTAAGAGCGGGTTTATCTTCCCCGAAATAAGGTACGTGAGATTGCACCGCATCATCTAAGTTTACCAAGCCATCTTCCACCATTTTACCTAATCCTACACTAGTGATGGACTTCGAAACACTACCCACTCTAAATTGAGTACGAACACTAGCTGGTTTCCCTTCCGAAATATCTGCGTGTCCCAAAGCCTGCGCCCAAATGACCTTATCATCTACTCCAATTGCCGCAGAAATCCCCGGTGCATTGAGCTTTTTAGCAGTAGCTAGGAGTGATTCCTGCAAAGTAGTTTCCATGTGTTGCCAGGCGCTGTCCACAGTTGCCTTAGTTTCAGCCGGAAATTCCGGTAAAGTTCTTAGCCCAACGTAAGGCAAAAGCATAGGATAGAGCAGGATCGCCCAGATTAAAAGCAGAGACAAAATTGTAATAGCTAGACCTAATAATATTTTTTTCATCATCGGTGATTTTTTTCCGGCAAGTACCGGAAAAATTGAAGTCGAGTCGTCTCAATACAGGTAGTAGGACGTCTCAATAATGGTTAGCAGGGATTGAGACCTATTTACGGTATTGTTATTCGTCGCGGAAACTGCGCGGAGAGGAACCGGTATAGGACCTAAAGATTCTATTGAAAGTTGCTTTAGAATTAAAGCCGGCGTCCAACGCAATACTAAGGATGGTGAGGTGTTGAAATTCGGGATCTCGTAGTTTATGTTTGACTTCTTCTACTCGGTATTCATTTACAAAGGTGTAGAAGTTCTTCTCAAAGTGTTGATTGAGTGCTGTAGATAATTCTCGAGCAGGTATGCCGGTATGGATAGCTAATTTCCCGATGCTGAGTTCTGGATCCAAGAAGAGCCGGTCTTTTTGCATGCTTCTTTCTAAAGCTTCCGCCGTTTCACTAAAGTTCTTATCAACATGGGTTGATTTATTTTGCCAGAGATCCTTGTCCAGGGCTACTTGGCTTTGCCTAATACCTCCAATACCCAGCCAATAGGTGAGCGTGGCAAACAGAAGTGTGGTAAAACCATCGTATTGAAGCAGTTTCCCTTCAAAGAACTCCATTTCGAAATCATAAAAAATCCGAAAATCAACGATGTAAACCACAATCTGGGGGATCAAGATTATCGCACCAAGTTTGTACAATTGTTTCAGCCAATGTAAGGTTAAAGATTCCGTGGCAGAATATTGCTGCTCGAGTGAAGCCTTATACTTTTTCAATAATTGGTAGGATAAATAACAAAAAATCAATAACGGAAATATAGCATAGGCAGACATGGCTTCTGTAAAATTATGCAGCATTGGATAAGGATTCGTCCGTCCCAGCACTAGATGGTAGACATTATGGGGATATTCAAAAACTAACCAACAAAAATGCCAGGCATGCTTCGGGCGCAATCGAAAATCAGGGTCGGTCAAGGCCCTAACGTACAAATAAAACGATGGCCCGATCCAGTAATGCAAACTCCCTGGAAACCAGTGTAACCAAGGATAATAGTCATAAAACCTCAAGTCAATCCAAAGTTGGGTGAACATACCATACCCAACTGAGAAAAGAAGCAATGCCAGAAATCGATTAGCCAGGCGATTTTCTTGCTTTTGCAAAAGCAATAGACTAAAAACCCATGCGTTGATAATGACGGCTAGGGTTACAGCCTGAAGGATGGTTAATTTAATCTCTGGCACTGTTTCTTAATTGTTGTCTAGCAAGGTAGTGCAACTAAGCCTTTCTCAAATAATCCGGCATGGTAAGCCAAAGCTCCTCTATTCGGTACATGTGAAAATGATCATGCATCATGACGTGACGAATCCATAGCAAGGCACTAATTCGGCGATATTCCGGGTGGCTACCTTCATTGGTCCACTGGGCTTCCGTAAAGGTGGATAACAAGTCTACCATTTCTTGCCGGTGCTTACGGAAATCTAACAAGGACTGTTGTAAATCCAGGTCAGCCAAGTAATCATCTGGTACCGTAGTACCCGGTAAGTAGGGTGTAAATACGGGATTGGGTTCATTCTGGAAACGCTTGAAGCGTTCAATGATCATCTTTTGAGCTTCTTCCAAATGAACGGCATGCTCATGAATACTCCACTTCCCTGGAATCCTCCGGTCTTTCAACATTTCGGTCGGAATCTCGGCTAAAAGGTCTTCTAACAGATCTGGTGCTGCTGCTAATATTTGCAGCTTTTTTTCAATTAACATAAATAAGGATTGAGAGATGAGCGGACAATTTAAAGGTTTCGAAACACAAAATCAGCTTTATCTCCTTGCACCTATAGTGGGCGTATCTCTATATCTTTATACCAGGCTTCCGCGGGAACTCCACTATGTATCTGTACACAGATTATTCCCTCCGTTTCAATATCTTCCTCAAATTCCTCGTATTCCAAGACCAAAGTATCATTCAACCAGAGCTTGACCTCCTTCCCTTGGCACAGAATTCGATAGTCGTTCCAGTCATCGACCTTAACCACTGACCGTACTTGATTGGGGTCAGCTTGCAGCAGAAACATCTTCCTCCGGGATTCATCATATAAGGAACCCCATAGTGGCCGATCATTTAAGAACCCAATATCCGCTTGATATCCTATCACCTCATGATCATTGGGAATCCTTTTGGTTCGAAACTGAATTCCAGCATTGTTTTCGGTAGAAGTAAACTTCACCTTCACCCGCAATTCAAAATCCCCATAGACCTCCTCCGTGCAAAGGAATTGATTCTTGGGAATCTCTCGATCCAATGATCCCGCCACGATAGCCTGATCTTCTATGCGAAAGAATTCTTTGCTACCTTCCCAGCCTTCCCAAGTTTGACCATCAAACAAGGATGTAAATGCTTCCTCTGATTCCGTCCCACATCTCAGACAGAGGGAGGCAAGCAGGATCAACCCAATTAGCTTCTTCATTTCATTTTGAATTTGGTGAATCGATCAAGGAAAATAACCGTAATCGAAGGACTTTCCAAGTCCGGCCTCAGAATTAGCTGGGTCTTGTTTCACCTCTAGCTAAGTAAGAATAAACTCCCATCAAAGCGCACTCCAAGCCGACACTAGGAAATGATTTGCACAAATTTCTCCGCTGGTACAAAACCTAGCTTGGTAAAAGTTGTTACTTTTGTAGAATCAGTCTAAATAAACTTGCCGATCGTGCAGGCACGGTCAGTAGATAAAAATAGGAACATGGAAAATACGGTCACGAAGAGCCCCGTAATGTTATATACGGAACAAACGCCAAACCCAGAATCGTTGAAGTTTGTTACCAATCGTATGCTATACAAGGGAACCGCTGATTTCCGCGAGGAAGAACTGGCCAGAGAATGGTCCCCAATGGGTTCTGCCTTATTTGATAAGCCTTTTGTCAAAGGGGTATACATCTGCAATAACTTTGTAACAGTAACCAAGGAGTTCAACTACGAATGGGCAGATATTATGCTTCCATTAAAGGAATTCATCAAAGGCTATATCCAAGATGGAGGAGCGATCTTGAATGATGGCTTCGAAGATGCGATGGCAGAGTTGGAAAAAGAGCGTGGTGCTAGTTATGAATACTCTGAAGACGAAGCTGAGATCGTAGTAAAGATTAAGGAATTGATTGATACTTATGTTAAGCCAGCTGTAGAAACAGATGGTGGTAATATAGAATTCAAATCCTATGATGAAGGAATCGTAACCGTGGTATTGCAAGGTTCTTGCAGCGGATGTCCTTCTTCAACCGTGACCCTAAAGTCTGGAATTGAAGGCATGTTGAAGCGAATGATTCCAGAAGTTAAGGAAGTAGTTTCCGAAATGGGATAAACTACCCAAGTGGAAATCGGAAGAAGGAATCCTGATCTACCTTCCGATTTCCATTCTTCCTTTTATTGTTCTTCTATTCCCAGTCCCTCGAGCGTGTAATCCACTTGCAAGCTCTCTAGATATTCCTCAATAGGTTTCATCCCCATCTCTTTACGCCTTTCATTCAGCTGCTGCGGTTGACGCACAGGATATAATGTCCAAATATCAGAAGTGTCCTTCTTAATCAACTGGCTTCCATACAACTGTTGCTTACCGAAGTCACGCATCATCCGATCCTCCATCACCGCCAAGCAACGTGGTTTGAGATCGCCATTTTCCACACTCTCTTGAATAACAGGATAATATAACACGCGAAGCCGTGGTTCGGCCATGTGCTGGATAGTGTAAAACAAGCCCATCATCCCTTGTTCTCCTACTTCTTTTTTGGTAGGCACTCCACACTTTTCCAATATCCCAAAAACTAGACGCTTGTTTTCTTGAAACATGCTATCGATCACTCGGTAGGGGCTGTCGCTGGAGAACCTTACGCGACTGAAACCTCTCATGAACCGCTCTAGGTCCGTTGAATCCCTGACCTTTTGCAACTCCTTTTCTCGTTTATAGACCATTTGCAGGATACGCTTTTGTACGCGACAATCTACACTCTTCTCCGGTTCCACTTCCTCCCAAGGTCGAAGGCCAGCAATTAAGGTCCGGTGTTGCACATCCAGTAAATCGTCTTCGTAGGTGGATTCCCTGACTATGAGTTCAACCAACTCGTCATTGGCATCGACATAATAGTCATAGGCCAGTTGACCTCTATCCAGTTTTTCTTTGTATGCCTCGGATAGAGGGCTTCCAGCACTGTCTTTAAAAACTACATATGGGGAAAGGGTTCGCTTTTGTCTCGCGCGATCCAAAACCTCCTTGGCATTCAGTTTCCGCAAGTGTGGCGGTTCATAGCCTTTAGGAGAAGATTGGCAAGCGGCGATGGCTAGTAGTAAGAAAGCGGGTAGAAGTTTCCGTAACATCAGGCGCAGTTTATTCGCTGTTACAGAAAAATAAGGAGTTTACTGAGCAAAAAACAAAAAGCCGTGGGGATTAACAAATCATTTGAAAATCGCCACGGCTTTGTTAGTTAATCGTATGCAGTAGGCTTAATCTAGGCCTAAAATCTTTTTGTTACCTTCCTCATCTACGCCAGCATCTGCAAAGTCATCAAAGGCTCTTTCCGTAACCTTAATCAAATGATCACTGATAAATGGAGCACCTTCTGCAGCTCCTTGGTCAGAGTCCTTGATCGCGCACTCCCATTCCAAAACAGCCCAACCGTCGTAATCATATTGGGAAAGCTTGGAGAAGATAGAAGTGAAGTCTACCTCACCGTCTCCTAAGGAACGGAAACGTCCAGCGCGCTGTACCCATCCTTGGTAGCCTCCATACACCCCTTGGCGTCCGGTTGGGTTGAATTCAGCATCCTTTACGTGGAAAGCCTTGATGCGTTCGTGATAGATGTCAATGAAATCCAGATAATCCAACGCCTGCAAAACGAAGTGACTTGGGTCATAGTTGATGTTGGCACGTTTGTGGCCGCCCAACTCTTCCACGAACATTTCAAAGGAGATTCCATCGTGCAAATCTTCCCCTGGGTGCAATTCGTAACAACAGTCTACCCCCACTTCTTCGTGTGCATCCAGGATCGGGCGCCATCTATCCGCCAGTTCCTTGAAGCCCATTTCTACCAATCCAGCTGGACGCTGTGGCCAAGGATAAACGAAAGGCCATAACAGTGCTCCCGAAAAAGTTACATGAGAATCCAAGCCCATATTTCGGCTGGCCTTTGCGCCCAAGGTAACTTGATTGATGGCCCACTCTGTGCGCGCCTTTGGGTTATTGTGTACCGCCTCCGGAGCGAAGGCGTCGAACATGCTATTGTAAGCCGGATGCACCGCCACCAACTGTCCTTGTAGGTGCGTCGCCAACTCTGTGATTTCCAAGCCGAACTCAGCCACTTTCCCCTTCAATTCATCACAGTAAGTTTTGCTTTCCGCTGCCTTTTCCAGATCAATCAAGCGATCATCCCAAGCGGGGATCTGCACTCCTTTATAGCCGTGATTGGCCATATATTGGCAGATTCCTTCCAAGCTATTGAAGGGAGCCTCATCTCCCATAAATTGTGCTAAAAATATTGCTGGTCCTTTTATCGTTTTCATCGATGCGATTTTTTATGCTAATAAAACTGAGTTGAACTGTTTCTTTCGCTAAAAGGGGCTACACTTTCACCCACTTTTGGTCACTATTGCTAGACTCAACTACCTTTTCAATAAACTTCATTCCGCGTACTCCATCAGATACGGTAGGAAAGTCTTCGTACAACGGATCTACTTCCTTACCACTCACCCTCGCCTGGATGCAGTAGGCTACATTTCGATACAGACTAGCAAAGGCTTCCAAGTAACCCTCTGGATGCCCAGCAGGAACTCTTGTATGTGCAGTAGCTTCTGGAGACAACTCCCCTACCCCAGTTCTTAAAATCTGTGTAGGCTTATCCATCCATTTAGCGATCAAAGTATTAGGCTCCATTTGATGCCATTCCAAGCCACCTTTCTCGCCATATACCCGGATGTTCAAGGCGTTTTCCTCACCAACAGAAATCTGGCTAGCATGTAGTACTCCTTTAGCTCCGTTATTGAAGCGAAGTAGAACATTGCCGTCATCGTCCAACAAGCGACCATCTACAAAAGTGCTCAAATCAGCACATAACTCAGAGATTTGCAAGCCTGTGATGTATTCTGCCAAGTTTTCAGCATGTGTACCAATATCGCCCATGGCTCCGGCAATTCCGGAACGTTTTGGGTCGGTACGCCAAGCTGCTTGCTTTTGATCAGAGTCTTCCAATTTCGTGGCAAGCCATCCTTGCGGATATTCCACAACCACTTTTCTAACCTCACCCAATTCCCCATTTCGGATCATCGCGCGGGCATGCTTCACCATAGGATATGCGGTGTAGTTGTGGGTCAAGGCAAAGATTAAGCCCGTTTCTTTTACCAAACGTTCCAATTCTAATGCCTCTTCCATATCAAAACACAAGGGCTTATCACATACTACGTGGAAGCCATTTTCCAAAGCCATTTTGGCCGGACCAAAATGCACATGATTAGGCGTCACGATGGATATGAAGTCCATTCTAACATCAGCAGGAAGTGTCTTTTCTGTTTCGATCATTTCTGCGTAACTACCATATACGCGATCGGAGGGGAGGAAGAAATCTTCACCAGAAGCTTTCGATCTTTCTGGATTGCTACTAAAGGCTCCGCAAACAAATTCGATCTGTCCATCTAGTGCGGCTGCCATTCTGTGGACGGCACCGATAAAAGCTCCTCGGCCACCGCCTACCATTCCCATACGGATTTTACGGCTCATACGTTTTGTTTTATGCTCTGACTATCCTCTTCGTGGTTAGGTAGCACATGTCAAGCATGGCCATTCCCTAGAAATCGTCAGAGGAGATGTTTTAATTTTAAGCGTTTCATCTTTAGTATAGCTACGCCAGATGTGTACATCCATTGTAGTCCTTACTTGTTTACTTTGATCAATGGCTAGGTAAGGGCGGCACTATACTAATACTTGTAAAAGAGGGCTGCTATATTAAGGAAAAATTGGGAGCCGCCTGTTATTTATTATAGAATATTTGTCTGCGTATGTTCAACAACAGAACTGGGTCCGTTAACAGACAGACAGCGGGCTTCAAAAGATATCCCTGGGAGAAAGAATTTTTGCGCCCTCCTGGCATATTCTTCGTATGGTACTCGATTCCATCGTCTTTGAATACCTCTTCAAGGCCGAAGATAGCGCTAGTCTCTGCCGTAGCGACCTTAGCGCTGGGCAGTATTTTCTCTATTATTGAACACAAATTGGCATCTCCTGTAACATTTATCCGGTTCCAATCGATCTACTACTTAGCAGCGCACAGCATCCAAACCCGGACCGCTCATCAATACGCTGAAAGCCACCTGCACTATTCCCTATACTCACAAATGCCTAATTAAAACGTTATGCCTAAGCACGGACTGTCGCTACTCCTATTATTTATTCTTTTCACTTCCTGCCAATCGCAAGAACAGCAAGAACAAAGCTGCACTATCACGATCCACGCTGCCAAGGAAATCAACCGGATTACGCTTGGCGAGGAGGAGATCAATACTAAAGAAGCGACCCCTTTCATCCTTGAACAGGAGCTAGCATTTGGTACCATCCTTCGCCTTACCGTGGATGAAGAGGATTACGAAGTATTCTTGGAACCTGGCACAGCGATAGAACTCAACATTCTTCCAGATTCCATTGCTTTACAAGGAGACCTCTCCCAGGAAAACAACTATCTACTATCCGAAAGGAAGATCAATGCGGATGTCGAAAGGTACCTCAGCGACAATTGGTACGATATTCATCGTCAACCAGAAGCAGACTTCTTCCAGGTCATCGATTCCATCAAAGGCCTTTATCTCTCCAGTATGGCTCAACACAGCGAGACGATTTCTCCAGCGTTCGTCAAAGTCAATAGTGCTTCTGTTGCATATAGCTTTGATCGATTGCTATTGCGCTACCCAGAATGGCATCTTCGGTTTACCGGTAACAGCGTTCCTCCAAATCCCACACTGATGAAGAAAATGGAAGCTTGGATAGATCGGCCAGAATTCTTGGGCTTAGATACCTATCAGAAGTGCATAACGACTTGGTTCGGATTGAAGATCGCTGAGAAGATGGAGACATTACCAGACTCAAGTACCTACTTCGGCAGGATTAAGCTACAAACTCAGCTTGATTTTATTGCTGAACAATTCAAGAGTACCGCCCTAAAAGACTATTGGTCTTTCAAATTTATCCAGGAGCACCTGGATCAGTACACCTGGGTCAATACTAGTAAATATTTGCAGGACTTCATTTCTAATTGCCAAACCGATAGAATCTGTCAAGCAGCAACGGCCTTAGAAGCCAAACTAATTGAGGAAAGACAGGGACGCGAAATCCAAGTCTATAAGACAGAAAAGGGATTGCAATTGGAAGCGCACATTTTCAAACCCAAAAACTTTGATCCTGCCATTAGCTATCCAGCCTTAGCTGCTTTCCATGGTGGTGGATGGCAATCGGGGCATGCCGAGTGGACCTTCGGTAGTGCCGAACATGCCGCCGAAAATGGCATGGTAGGGATAGCCATAGAGTATCGCCTATCCAATCGTTCAGATATCACGCCAGTGGAAGCCATGGAAGATACACGAGATGCCATTCGTTGGATTCGGAAGCACGCGACCTCCCTAAATATTGACAAGAACCGGATTGTCGGCAAGGGCTTGTCCGCGGGAGGGCATCTCATTTCCTCTATTAGCGTGGTCCAGGAAGAGATCGATGGTGAAGACAGCTCAGTCCCGAATGCCCTAGTCCTGGTTTCTCCAGCCATTGATACGCAAGACGGCTACTTCAAAAGCCTGCTCCATGAAGGAACCAATGCCAGTCGTCTATCTGCTTTGGAGAACTTAGCAGGTGGCCTGGATATTCCGCCAACCCTGATTTTGCAGGGCCGCACGGACCGAGTCACTCCTACATCATTTGCTGAGCAATTCCAACAAAAAATGGAATCTTTAAACTATGATTGTGAGCTAATGATCTACGAAAATTGTGGCCATATCTTTACCCCTTCACATCTGGATGATACGGGGATGCCCATGCCTGATCCGGAGATATCCCAAATGGCATTGGAAAAGCAAATTGCCTTTTTACGGGAAAGAGATTTTATCGATTAGGCTCCTTTGGAATTACTTCCGTTTAGTAGCGGATTTGGTGCCTTTATGATGCTTAAAGATGAAGCAATCTTCCTCTGTAATAGCGGTAAAATAATCAGCTTCTTCCTTTAGGATAGCAGCGGTATTCTTTTCAACTGCTGCAATTTCGACGCGTACGCCCTCGGACTTCAGGTGGCGTACCAATTCTACATAGTCCGCATCGCCAGAGAGGATGATAATCGTATCTACCTTTGGGGCGATTTGCGTCGCCTTAATGGTCAAGGGGATATCCGCTGATTTGTAGCAAGGGGTGACGGAGCCATGATAATGGCTGTGCAATCGCTCCGCTAATTTGGAAGAAATGCTCTTTCCTTCACGGAAGTAGATCATTCGGCTTAACCCTCGGTTATCCAACAGTTTGGGAATAAGTGTATCGAAATTGATCATAGCATTCTTAGCACCGACGAGGCTATGTAAGCTTAGTTCTATGTTGTTACCGTCTACTAGGATCGCGACGGATTGATTGATGGTAATATTGGGTGCTTCACTCATGGAAGTAGTGTTTTATGGGGTATATGATCTGGCAAACCAGCTTTGTTCAAAGCTGTAGCCATGCTGCTCTAGCTCTGCTGTAAGGCGGCTAGAACACATCTATAGTACAATTACAAATGAATAAATATGTAGGGAAAGGCTTGTTAACAGTTACAAGCTTGGAGGAGAATAATAGTAATATTAGGAGAGAACATCTACCCAATACTCATTCATCAACCACGTGAATCTATTCCTCCGGTATGTTCTCTTACTGATAAAACGCTGTACAACAGCATTATGTTTGATCTAGTAGCAAAAGGGCGGAAATGATAGTCGATCCCAAGGCAGGAATGGAAGAAAATTTGATTCTGACAATTCCTGTACGATATACAGGAATTGTCAGAATAGTCAACAATAGGCATAGTATGCTACTGCTGTGTTAAGCAGTAAGCCATAAGAGATAATAGGATTTTATATGTAGGATAGGTGGTTAAACCGGAGAGGAAGTTCGGATTTTATCCTTGATAGACTCAATTAAAGCAGGAGAGGGTTTGCGACGGTGGATCTTGGTCTTAATAAATTCTCGGAAGGATTTTTCCCGGCTGAGGACTTTTAAATAGGCAGGATTGGCTTTTATTTCACTGAGTAGCGCTCTTTCTTCCTTTTCGCTTAACTCATTATCCAAGTACATGGTTACTTTTTTGACCAGGTCTAGATAATTTTGATCTCTCATGGCTTTACTTTTTTGACTATTTAGTGTCCCAATGCGCTGCCACCGAAACCAATCGCTGCACAACTTCCACCAAAAGGTCTGGGAAAAGCATTACACGGATCGTTAAATAAGTTGTTTGGTAACATGGCGCTAAAATTTTTGAAATGTACAGATGCGTGACATTTCTCGTCTGAGTGAACCCTACCCGACTACCCTTTTCTCCGAAAAGATTTTTATGCAACAAACTTAGTTAGTCAGAGAAAAAAGCGTCGGGCAGGATTCTTGGGGAAAAGCTAAATAGCTTTTGGTTATAAAATATATTATTTCGAACGCTTATCCTGGTATCCCAGGGAAGCAGCATAATTACGCAATTCTACCTTGAGCATGTTTCTAGCTCGGTGCAATCTTGAACGTACCGTTCCTATTGGGATATCTACGATTTTCGCAATTTCCTCATAGGTAAAGCCTTCAATATCGCATAGCAAAATTACAACGCGGAAGTCAACTGGCAAAGCGTTAATCGCATTGGTCACCTCGTCGCCCATCATGGCTTGGAACATTTCCTCGCGCATGTCCATGTAGCTTGAGTAGTTGGTGTCTTCTTCCTCATGGAAGTTGATCACTTCCTCGTAGTCTACACGAGTAGGCTGTTTGGTTTTCTTGCGGTACTGATTGATAAAAGCATTCTTGAGAATCTTGAACAACCAGGCTTTGGCATTCGTCCCTTCAATGTAATTGTCGATAAATCGGTACGCCTTCAGGTAGGTGTCTTGCACCAAATCATTGGCATCATCCTCGTTATATGTTAGATGATACGCAAACGTATATAGCGCATCAATCTGAGGCATAAATTCCTCTTCGAAAATACGTTCGCGGCGCTCGATGTCTTTGTCTGCTGTCATTACCATCATAAATATAGGGTTTTGAACCGAAGGCTTGAAAAATAAAATTTTATTTAACGCCCCAACGATCGAACTAAAGGATGATTAAATAGCCCCGGTAATGGAGGAAGGTAGATTTCTCTAGCCTTTCTGTACTACACTCACGGGCAGTCACAATCAAACCAACTAGACTGGCAGATAAAAAGTTCCGAGCGAAAACTTTTTTTTTACTTTTTTTTCGAAAGGTGCTTTAGGAACGGTAAAATTTAGGTGGAGTAACATGCTTCAGGATCAATTCCCACAGATAATCATAGCGCACAATTTCGGTTTCATCATCAGCTGACACTTCCCAAAAGGGAATGCTATTTAGTCGATTATATACTTCCGAACCGCGCTTGCGGGCTCTTTCGGGCACGAAATCAGCTTGATACAAGGCATCCAATAAACGGATGAAACAGTTGGCCCTAAATGAGCTATTCTGGCGCAAGTATCTAGAGCGATAGGTCCCTAGTGGTTCCATTCGATCAATTACATTTCCAAACTCACGTCGACTAATCTGGATTAAAACCTGAACAACCAGGATGGTTACGTTTAACCCTTGCTTGTCTTTAGAGTAGTTAGGAACAGAATTCAGGAAACGATTCAAACGGAATTGTTTGATACGACGAGATTCCTGCTGTAGTTCTCCGATCTGATCCAAGAAGTAGAAATAGGCACCATATATAGTAAACATCTCCTGCTGAGCAGAAGCTAAATAAGAATACCGGGTATGACTCACAACTTCCAGGTAGAGCTCGTAGGCTTTTTCGAATTCCCGAGCGTGAAAGCAGAGTAATATAAACTGTTTCATGTTGGTAAACCAAACCAAGGTTCCTACTTCGGCAATCTCCAAACTCTCTTGTGCCCACCCCATTCCTCGGTCGTATTGTTCCACCACTCTAGCCCCGTATACTAATCGCTTCAAAAAAGCGGTCTTAGTATTAACAGGCGCGTGCTCCTTGCTTTTGAAGAAGGTAAGGGCTTCTTCGCTAATGGCCAACATTGAATTGATATCATTTCCAATCTCAAACTGCATACTCGCTAAGGTGTAGTACATCAGGTTGAAATAATAGGTCTTGGTTTTTTCCAGATAGGGTTGCAAGGCTGCTACATATGCCGCTGCCTTGGGCGCCAATTCAGGCTGGGCTGCCCTAGATCTAGAGAAGTGTTGCATAATGTCATTATAATAGCTCTCAGCCAGGGTCTCGGCTTGAAAATTGGTCAACTGTTCTTGTAAGACATTACTGTAATACGCAAAACCTTTCTTACTGCCTTTCATATCTGCTTGATGGATCGTCAACATCCGAGACGAAAGCATAGCGAGTTCGGTAAGCTCGTAACGTAAGGCCTGTCGCAGAATCGTCTGACAGAGATCCATAGCCGTCTGCCGAGCCCCCCGCCCAAAAGCCACACGCGCGGCAGCCCAAAGACGGTAGCCATTATAGTAGGCCTTCTGAACATCGGAAAAAGAAGCTCTTTGGGTATCTATAAACAGGAGGGTATTGACCAACCGATCCTTAAAGCGTTGTTTAAGCTTTCGATAGTTGGCATGGCCAGCTGGCAAATTGAACAAGAAGTTGGCAGCATCATCATCCGATTTTACTTCACCACTCTTGATAGCATCATACAGTTTATTGAGCTGGCCTTGTGGTCCTTCCTGACCGATAAGTTCCACTTGATCTACTTTGTGGGTTTTGACCAGCTCAACTAATTCGAGGATAACATCCATACTACTAATGCAATTTGTTTGATTAATAGTCGAGTCTTTCGCTTTTACAAGCTAATACTAGGTCGAATTTTGTCAAACAGTACCGTAGTGTGGAAGTTTTCTCGAAAACGGCTTTCGAGCGGCAGATCAATGCCGATCAATTTGTATTCACCTTTGAACGAAACATTCCATAGAGTTAACAGAAGTTCAGACTTAGAAGCTTGTAGCCTTACATTTTTGCTGTGGAACAAATCCGGGGTGTTGAAGGAACAGTGGGTGGATTTATTTGAATGGGTGAAGATCTTGCGGAGGCAGCTTTTCATACTTTTTATAGCAAGCTTGTTTCACCAATTATTTTCTCAAATATATTAAAGTCAATCTTAAAATGAAATATATCGACTCCTTTCGCCAAAAAAAACGAATATTTTTTCTTCCCAACAGGCATTAAACAAAACTTTCCAACTCTAATCCTCCTCAATTTCCTGTGTTGAAATAATTTTCCAAACTCGCCTGAATTTCATACCAGGCAGGGTTAAACAAAATTGTAGAAAAACAGCAAAAGCCCTACCTTTTATAGGCAAATCACCGACTTCTGTACATATAATGCTTAAACAAAAACTAATTGCCAAACATAATTTTGGCACTTATTTAAGACCACTTCCCGACTAAAAGTACCCGCGAAAGTCCTTAAACAAGCCTTCACAAAACTTGAAAAACTGATCCCTAGATTGGGCGTTTTCCGGCCTAGATTTGTACCAGACATTTAAACAAAACATAAGCATTTAAAAAACGCCAAAATCATGGACACACTGGTTACAATCATCTTGTGGCTGGCTGGAGAAGCTATGCCTATCGAAAATGATCCAACAACTCAAAGCATCGTAGTCGAAGACATCGGAGCTATGTAAAAACCTGCTGAGTATCCAAACTCAGCTTGGATCCTCACCCGCAACATTCGCATTCTTCTTCATTCACTTTTAAACGCCACCAACATGGACACTTTAGTAACACTAATCCTCTGGTTAGCCGGAGACGCTATGCCTATCGATAATGACCCAACAACACAAAGCATTGTAGTAGAAGACATTGGAGCTATGTAATTTTTTTACACATCTACTTAAAATCCTTTCGTCATGAAAAACTTTCTCGACACTATTAGCCTTATCGAAACTGGAGATATCGAATTGATCCGTTCCCTGCAATCCATGGGATACACCGAAGAATTCAACACCAACGAATGGGAATCCACTATCGGTTTAGAGATAAAATTCCCCACCAGAAATAATCACATCCGTGGCAACAAGCTGAATGATCAGCGGAAATAACAACACGTTTACAAGCAATTTACGGCTACCTGACTCTTTATCCCATTCTGTTGAGGAGATAATACCTTTAATATGAGACTTAGATTTTTACCTCTACTGTCCATTTGGACAGCAAGCTGCTGCATCAGCCTAGCTTTGACTAGCCAGGCACAGGGAATCCATGGCCAATTGATAGATGGTCAAACGGAGCAAGTACTTCCCTGGGCGACAGTGAGTACGTGGAAAATACAGGAACAACATCTATTGTCAGGAACTATGTCTGACGAACATGGGTACTTCAACTTGCCCCTTCCTGATACCGATTCTTTCCGCCTCGAGGTTCAATTACTTGGATACAATACCTACATGAGCGAAACTTACGCTAAGGTGGGCTTAGAGGAACTATCGCTTGGGAGAATTATCCTGATGCCCAAGGTTAACGAATTGGCTGAGGTAACGGTTACTGCAAAAAAGAAAGCCTTGATCAGCCTAGCTGGTGGCTACCAAATCAATAATTCTGAACAACTTAGCCTACTCAATCCTGATGCAAGTGCTTTATTGAAGCAAGCTCCTGGCATTTCTATCCATGCTGTACGGGGAATTGAAATCATGGGCAGATCCAATGTCCTCGTAAAAATCGATGGAAAGCCCGTACCGATTACAGGTAGAGAACTGGTAGCATTTCTCAGCGACCTATCTTCCGATGAAGTCAAGTCGATCCGGATTATTACAACGGCCTCTGCGAGTGAACAAGCAGGGCAAGGTGGAGGAATGATCGAGATAACGACCAACCGAAAAGACCGAAAAGGTACTTATGGACAGCTTAGTGTAGCCTTGGGGAGTCAACAAAAAACGAAAAACGGGGCGGCTGCGATTTTCAATACGGAAAAACTAAGTCTATACGGACGCCTAAGTATGCGGGACGAGCGGTTCATTGTGCAAGAAGAGGACTATTATACGGATCTACGGAGCAATAGCCCTGGACAATCCTACGACTACCGCAGTCGACATCTAGAACAATTGCAAACCTGGGGAGGACAATGGTCATTGGATTATACCTTAGGAAAGAACACTACAGCTGGAGTCATTGCCAGATACGATGAATATCGACAAGACAATAACAGCTTTGAGAATCAAACCCAATATTTTGATGTAGACCGACAGCTATTAGGTTCCAGTAATTGGCAAGCCGGTTCCGAATTCCACAATCAGCGGCAATATTATAATCTAAGCTTTCGAAGCGATCTGGGCCAAGAAGGGCAATTCCTAAAGTCTGACTATGCCTTGACCCTGCACCGACGGTACAATGGCATTTTTCTCGA
>CAJXPD010000155.1 GCA_913057785.1 uncultured Lewinella sp.
AAGAGCTATTCATAAATGAGGAAGTTATTGTTTTACCATTACTTAATCCTTACATTTGTCTCGCATTCATTTCTAGAAGTACAACAACTGAAACTCCTTTTAACACATTAACTAGGTGAGAAAAGGAATGGACATTTACCAACAGTACGCCTACAGTTATCCACACAAGTTGGCCTATCGTGAGTTTGATGAACCTTTACCCTTAAAGAAGGTTTGGCAAACTGAAAACCGGACTAAGCTTTTCGCATATCTACATATTCCGTATTGTGAAATGCGCTGTGGGTTTTGCAACCTATTTACCATTGCCAACCCAAAACAGGGGCTAGATCGTTACCTGACTGCCTTGAGACGTGAAGCTCAAGCCTATAGGACGATCTTATCTGATATCCAATTCGAAGAATATGCCATCGGTGGTGGCACCCCAACCTTTTTGGATGCAGATCAGTTGGCCAATATGCTGGCCATTTTCAAGTACGATTTAGGCGTCGACACCAATAAAAAATATGGAAGCATAGAATCCTCCCCAAAGTCTATCACGCCAGAAAAGATTCATTTGATAGAGTCATACGGGATCAACCGTATCAGCATAGGAATTCAATCCTGGATTGAGGACGAAACCAAACAGCTTGGACGGCCTCAATCACTAGAAGTAGCGACCAAAGCCGTAGAGCAATTGATTGAATCTATAATCCCAGAAGTCAATATAGATCTCATTTACGGGATCAAGGGACAAACGGTTAAGACCTGGCAATACGTACTCGAGAAAACCTTGGCTTATTCTCCTACAGAGATATTTCTCTATCCCCTTTACACTCGGCCCCTAACCGGTTTGGCTAAATTACATGGCCCACCCAAAAACGATATTCGCTTGTCCCTGTATCGGCAAGGACGAGATTACCTGCTAAGCAATGGCTATCGACAAGTTTCCATGCGTTGCTTTAGAAGGGTAGATGCTCCAATCATTGAATCAGAATATGACTCCACTACGAATGGGATGGTTGGCATTGGGGCCGGGGCACGATCTTATACATCCAAACTCCACTACAGCGGTCATTATGCGGTTAGTCGAAAGGCCATTAAGGGCATTATTGAGGAATATTCCAATCAGCAGGATTTTACTTCCATTCATTACGGGATACGCTTGAACGAAGAAGAAGAGATCAGAAGATTTTTAATCAAATCCTTGATTGATGGTGGTCAGTTATCCGAACATCAATTTGAGGGCAAATTCACTCAGTCTGTGCTGGATATGGAAGTGATTCAAGACTTCTTCAATCAAGGCTTATTAGTACAAGAGGGAGATTGGATTAAGCTTTCAAAGCGGGGACTGGAACTGGAGGATTGGATAGGTCCACAACTGTTTTCCAGTCAGGTAAACGATCGAATGAATAGCTTTCAACTGATATGACCTTGAAACAAGTCCTAACAATACTATATCGCGGTCCCTTGGAAAGTTGCAACTATGATTGTTCCTACTGTCCTTTTGCCAAAAAGAAAAATACGCGAGAAGAATTGGCCTTTGACCGAGCCTGTCTGCTGAAGTTTGAAAACTGGATATCTCAGCAAGACCGGGAGATTAGTCTGCTCTTCACTCCTTGGGGGGAAGCCTTGATTAGGAAGTACTATCAGGAATGCTTGGTAAGACTGAGTTGGCTACCAAATGTCAAAAAAGTATGCATCCAAACCAATTTATCCTGCTCTCTAGCTTGGATAGCAAGAGCCAATCCCAAAACCCTTGCCCTATGGACCACCTTTCATCCGACGGAGACCACGGTGGATAAGTTCATCGGGCAGTGTCAGCAACTGGTTGAAAATAAGATCCACTTCAGTGTTGGGATAGTCGGGAAAAAAGAGAATTTTTCGTTCATACAGACATTGAAAGATCAATTACCTCCCACGATCTACTTTTGGGTAAATGCGTATAAGCGGCAAGCCAATTACTATTCAGCTACAGAGCAGGATTGGCTACAGAAAATCGATCCACTTTTTTCATTCAATAATACCATATACGAGACCCGCGGCAAAGGCTGTGAAGCAGGAGAATCGAGTCTTTCGATTGATGGGGAAGGAAATGTAACCCGATGCCATTTCATTAAGGACTATTTGGGTAACATTTATCAACAGTCCCTCGATTCTATGCTCGGTGTAAGATCCTGTACCAATGATTGCTGCCGATGCTACATTGGCTACATCAATTTGAAGGAACTAGATCTCAACAGGATCTATTCCAATCGGATTCTAGAACGAATCCCACTTGACTATCATTAATTCACAGAAATCACAATAGCCAATAACCCTAACACTTGGCTTTTACAGTCATCATAACATCAAGTGCAATCGCAAGCAAAATTCTTTAACTAACCACAAAAAGCGTTAGAAAACCAAAAAAATCACCCCAATGAAATTCCCTAAATTCACCATTTTCAAAGACTCAGCCGGAGAGTTCAGATTCAACTTATTCGCCGTAAACGGTAGAAACATCCTACGCAGCAGCGAGGGATACACTTCCAAACAGGGATGTAAACACGGTATCGAATCCACCATTTTCAATGCTTCTCTCCAGGAAAGATTTCGGCCGGCCACCTCAAAGTCAGATCAGTACTATTTCACGCTACATGCCAAAAATGGAGAAGGCTTGGGCATTTCGGAGATGTACAACTCTACTGCCGCCAGAGCTAATGGTATGGAGGCCGTTATGCGCGATGCACCAGATGCCTCTGTAGAAGATTTGACCTTGAATGACAGTGGGGCAGAGGAAGGAGGAAAACCAATGGATCAAGATGATTCTGGAGCGCTAATCACCATCCGGACACCAACGATCTTTGCGGGGAAACCGATCAAAGAATTTGACGGCTCTTCTTTTGACTTAAACTCCGCCATAAAGGTGTTCACGGAGTCTTATGAACCCGAAGAGCCTATCGTAAACCTGCTAGATAAATTGGTAAACCTACCCGATGCCGATAAAATTGACACCATAGTCATCGGTGCTTGGGGAGAGGCCTACGAGAAGAGTGCTGATTTTATTCTCGACAAATTAATTGAGTTAAAGGACGGCCTTAAATCACTGAAGCATCTCTTTGTAGGGGACATGACCTACGAAGAATCGGAAATCTCCTGGATCATACAGGGGAATTACACCAATTTCTGGCAACATTTCCCCCAGCTGGAGACCTTTGGTGTAAAGGGGGGCGGTAGTCTTACTTTTGGGAAAGTTGAGCTTCCCAAATTGAAGCATATCGTGATTGAAACGGGTGGGCTCGGAAAAGAGATAATAGAAGACCTGAATCGATCCGACCTGCCTGACTTAGAATATCTTGAGATCTGGTTAGGTACCGATGAATACGGTTGTACGATTGACATTAGCCATCTACGGCCTATTCTGGATTGTAAATTCCCTAAATTGAAGTATCTCGGACTAAAGAACTATTACCAAGCCGACGAGATGGCCCAGGCATTACAAGGAGCTCCTACCTTGCAAGGCATCAAGACATTAGATGTCTCCATGGGTACAATGACAGACGTTGGGGCAAAGGCTCTATATGAAAACGAAGCCTTGCTAAAACTTGAACACATAAATGGTCGATACCACTTTATTTCTAATGAATGGATGCAAAAACTAGCCGATAAGTTTTCTGCCCAGAACATCAATCTCGCTGATCAAGGACCAGTAGATGAGGATTACACTTACGTAGAAATAGGGGAGTAATGGAACATCTCATTTTCGGTAATGAGCAATCGCGGAGGGCCGTACAATGGCGAAATGTCCTGGGAGATGCTTCGGTGCAATGGGTTAGCTACGAGGAAGTAGCCCAAGGCCATTTCCCGGTGATCAAGGAGCCTACGACGGTCCGGATTACCTCTCCAGGAGAGGACTTTGACACCTATAAATTGCTGCTCAGCCTTGGTGGATACCCCGGGGCTGAACAGCTTGTATTTGAAAGGGGAAGAATTTACCATCATCTTTACTGGTATAGGGGCTGGTGCACGGTCCTGGATCAGATTCATGCCTTCCTGCAGGAACAGCCGGCATGCCTAGTAATGAATCACCCCAAACCAATCCAGCTGGCCTTTAATAAGATCAAATGCCAACAGTTACTGGCTAATCACGGAATTCCCATCCCAAAGATTTACTCCAATCAATTGACCAGTTTTCAACAGCTTTTAGCGATCATGGAGGAAAAGCAGGTTCCAAGGGTATTTTTGAAACCTGCGCATGGTTCCAGTGCTTCGGGTATCATGATGTTTAGAAAGAATGGAGATCGATTATTGTTGGAAACTACAATAGGAGTCAGGCAAGAGAAAGGAGAACTGAAACTATTCAATTATAAGCGCCTGCAGAAGTACCACAAGCGCGATATCATAGCGGCCATTATTGAGGAAATGATTCCCAACAAGCTACATGTGGAAGAATGGATCATAAAGAAACGATTCCAAGCAAAGAGTACCGACTTTCGAGTAGTCACCATCAACCAACAAGCTGTCTTCATACAACCAAGACATAGTACCCATCCTATTACCAACCTGCGTCTTGGTAATGAAAAAGGCTCACTCGAAAATCTGGAAGCGGAATGGGGTAGGGGTATCATCGATCATGTTCGAGTCGTAGCAGAGGATACGGCCCGTCACTTACCGAGGTTATTTTATGCAGGACTTGATATTGCAGTCGATCGGAAGGGCAATCCCTATGTCCTGGAGGTTAATCCTTTTGGGGATTTCCTCAAAGAGATTTTTGTTGGGGGCAAGAATACCTACGAATTGGAGTTATCGCATTGGCAACGGCACTTAATCCAGCACCAGGAAAAAACAAAAGTCAAGCATGATCAATTGGGAATTTAATATGAAGGAACAAATTGGCCAATCTGCCAATGTCCTGTTTCTAGTACTTGATGCCCTACGGTATGATGCTGCACAGCATTTGTTTCAGGAGGGTCAACTCCCCAACTTCTCCAACTATTTGCCGAGCACCGGCTGGGAAAAACGGTATACCCCAGCTAGTTTCACCTATCCGGCTCACCAAGCTTTTTTCGCCGGTTTTCTTCCTACTAAGGTGGACCAAGAAGTCACGCCTCGACATTTCGCTGCCGAATTTCAAGGAAGCGTGTCCACCACAGACCAAACCTTCCTTTTTCAGGAAGCAGATGTGATTACTGCACTAAGTAAACTTGGCTATTGCACGGCCTGCATTGGCGGCGTCGGCTTTTTCAACCAACAAACGGCAGTCAGTCGGATCTTGCCAGGTCTCTTCCAGGAAAGCTTTTGGTCACCAGCTCTAGGTGTCACAGATCCGCATTCTACCCAAAACCAATTTCACTTGGCAGCTCAATGGTTGCAATCGGTTGATTCGCCCTTTTTCCTTTATATCAATGTCTCTGCCATTCATCAACCCAATTGCCACTATCTCAGTGCTACATCGGATTCACTGGAGTCTCATCAAGCTGCTCTACAATATGTAGACCAGCAATTACCCATCTTAATGCATGCCTTGCAAGTCAAAGCCCCGGTCTGCTGCTTTATTTGTAGTGACCATGGTACGGCCTATGGCGAAGAGGGGCACTGGGGCCATCGCAACGGCCACAAGACGGTAATGGAAGTACCCTACATTGATTTTCTGCTGACATAGAAAAGAGTTAAAGCACTTACTGATTGGCTTCCCCAACAATTCTAATGAGCGAAAATGGGAAAGTAGTGCGGTGTTCAAACTTTCCAGGTGGCACTGTTTTCTTGTCGACCACTTCCATTTTCCAAGTATCGATGATTTCCATTTGATAGTCCGCTTCTCCTGGCAATTCTAGGGAGATGTTCTGTGCGGAGTCCGCTACGTAGGTGAGATAGTATTGCTGCTCTTTGGCTAGTATATGTATGTTATTGCTAAGCTCAGTAGAGTCTCCCAGAATAACTTGCTGAGGAGACATTTCATGAACCGGGGCTTCTTCCATGATTTGACGGAAAAATCGAATGGGTTCAATGCTACCGCCCACTAAGGTCCCCCCTTTAGCCCACCACCGCACTTCCGTGGAATCATCAGAATCGTTCTGGAGTGTTTCTCCATGGGTCGGGTAACTACCACTCAAGCCGGCCATCCAGCAATAGCTGGCCATCTCCTCCGCAGAAAGGTTGCCCCAACCACTAGGGACATCTCCTTCATAACGCATCTCATCAAAGAGCACCGGCTTCTGATATTTATCGCGCCATCGTGGGATATTAAAAAACTGCGCTGCTTGGATACTGGAATGGGTTAGCCACGGACGCGAATGATCATAAAAGTGGTCTTCTGTATTGTACCAATTGTGAATCCCAACTAGGCGCTGATGAGGATCTTCTTTTTGTAATAGGGTGCCGATACCTTCCCAATCGATGGCCTCCTTGATCTTGGGAACATCCCATTCGTTAGCCAAGGACCACCAGACATTGCGATAGGCCGATATTCGGGCGATCATGTAGCGGACATATCGCTCATTCATTTCATCCCCCATCAAGAAGTAGTCCCAGTCGGTATCATAGGGGTGAAAAAGAATTACATCTGCTTCAATGCCGATTTCCAATAGCTGTTGAATGCGTTTATCGAAGTTTTGAAAGAAATCAAAATTGGGTTGACTGTAGTCGTTTTCCTCATTTTCTCTTTTGAAGGCGTACTGCCAAGGCTCCGTATCGTTTCCGTATTTGTAGGTTTTCGGAAAAACACACATCCTGATCTTATTGAAGGGAGCTGCGGCCAATGTTTCTACCGTTTTTTCTTGGATGCTTTGCTTGACACTCGTCCATTGATAGGCAGTCGTACCAACGGAGTAGAATGGGGTTCCATCAGCATATTGAAGGTAAAAGGTATTCACCACCCGGAGCGGCCCATGATTATCAGCGGTAGGAGAAATACATTCGAAGCTTCCAGATTGCTCGTTAAGGGAGGAATCATTGCTAGTGGTGCTAAAGATCCATTTCCCTTCCTTATCGGGAGAGAAGCGAATCCTGTAGATACCTTCTCCGTCGTAAAATCCAGGGACTTTTACTTTTTCTTCCCCTATAGTGAATTCTGCGCTCAATTGTATATCAAAAAATGGGCTGCCTTCTGAAGGACCTTGCAATTCAATTTCATACACCCCCCACTGTTCTACTTTTTCTAGAACCTCATCTGGTTGGGTACACGAATGTAGAAGCAAGAAAGCCATGCACAGCATCATTAGCTTATTCATCTTGTTATGATTTTTCGTTTTGTTGATTCTACCAAACAGAGGTCTAGTCCTCCTGCAATCATCTGTTGAAAATTAGACAATTTCTATTGAAGCACCGTCCTGGTATCCATCCAAATTGTCATGCATAATGGTCAAATACCACTAGTTGGTTCACATTTTTCATGTAAATCAGTACGAGGAGAGCACTAGCTTAGGTTAGGGAAGTTTTGGTCTAAGACCTCCCCATGCTGCGATGGTCTACAAAAGCCTTGAATGATTTTCGGTAGGTATCACTGATGGGAAGCTGCTGTTCTCCTATTTCCAACTTATCTCGATGGATCACATCAATCCACTCAATGGCGACGATGTAGGAGTGATGAATGCGAAAGAAAGCGTCGCTGGGCAATTGGTTTTCTAGCGACTTGAGTCTTTGTAAGGTCGTTATTCTGCCTTTGGGAGTATGTATGCGGACATAGTCCTTTAGCCCTTCTATATACTGAATATCTTTGATCCGGACTTTCACCATTTTGGCGCCATCCTTGACAAAAATGAAATCTACTCCGGCAGGATCAGCTTGAGTAGTAGTAGGGGGAGCGACTATCTCTTGGGGGCTTTGTTGTAGGGCAATAATGGCCTGTTTTCGTTCTGTAGCCCGATCCACAGCCTTTAGGAATCGTTCGAAGGTGACAGGTTTGAGCAAGTAGTCGGTCACATCTAGTTCAAACCCCTCAATGGCATATTCGGAATAAGCGGTGGACATGATCACGATCGGCTTCCGCTTGAGGATCTTTAGCAAAGATATTCCCGTGATCTCTGGCATCTGCACATCTAGAAACAAGACATCAGGCTCGTTCTCTTTCAAAAATTCCAAGGCTTCCAAGGGATTTTGGAAAGCAGCTAATAGCTCTAGAGAAGGGACTTTGGCAATGTACTGCGACAATAGGTCTCGAGCCATGGGTTCATCCTCCACGATAATGCAACTCAGCTTCATACCAGATTCAGTTTTAGGTCAACAAAATAGGCATTTTCATCCTCTGTAACCTTTAACTGGTAATTGTCGGGATAACTTAGATCTAAACGTCTTTTCACGTTTTGTAGTCCAATACCGGATTTTTCAGTAACCGTTTTACCCGTCTCGGTGATTTTGCTATTGGAGACGGTATAGTGACAGGTGCTTTGCTGTACATCTAGGGTTACGTTAATCCAAGATCCTTTGCTTGAGTTGCTTACGCCATGCTTAAAGGCATTCTCCAAAAACGTGATTAGCACCAATGGCACAATAGTAACCCCAGCGGTTCTTCCTTTCACTTCAAAACTGATCGGCACTTCCTCATTCAGTCTTAGCTTTTCCAAGCTGATATAGTTCTCGATGTATTCAATTTCCTTATCAAGTGGTACCCTTGGATGATTGCTATCGTACAGCATGTAGCGCATCATGGTGGATAGTTTGGCGATAACTTCTGTCGTGTTTGGGGATTGATTAAAGGCTAGGTAATAAAGATTATTTAGGGTATTGAATAAAAAATGAGGATTAATCTGAGCCTTTAGAAATCTTAATTCTGAGGTCAGTTTTTCATTCTCAAATTCCTTCTTCCTCGCCTCCATTTCAAACCAATCCTCCACAAAGCGAAGCAGTGCCACGAATATGACCAAAAAGAAGGTGTTCAACATCACGATAATCGTGAACCTGTCGGAATACACCATCTTTTGCATCCAGGAATTGTCATCCAGAATGGCCCGTTTACCCAAAACAACCATATAGGCCAATAGTAAAAGGATGGGTATAAATTCAAGGAGATAACGCCCAAGATTCCTATTCTTAAAAAAACGGGGTAGGAAAAAGAAGTAGTTGATATAACTGATGACGATCATCGCGACTACCTGAAAAGAAACGTCCTTAAGGATACGGTCCCAGTCCGGGTCTTCGCCTCCTCTGGAGTAGCTGATCCGATAGAAGAAGAAGGAGGCGTAAACACACCAAAACCCAATATGCATTAACAGCTTCCTCTGCTGGTGAGGGAATGTATTAGTACCCATCTCGTGTATCCATTTAACAATTACTCTGGCAAAAGTACCTGCACATTCTCAAAACGTCCGCAATCTTCGATGATCCAGCCTCAACTTGCGATAAGTCCGGTGTTTTATTCGACTCTTCGGAATCGCCGAGAAAATTGGGGGGATGGCCGATTCTAGTACGGGACCTATATAATCTAGCAACATTTTTCCATTGCAAAAAAAGATATTTGCAGCTGTAATTAATATAGCGTAGGAACATATTTAATCATTCGCTGGAGAAATCATCCAACCAACCCGAAAAAAAATGAAGAATTGGTTTTGCTTAATAGCGCTTTTGCTTTTTACAACCTCCGCTTGGAGTCAAATCCCCGGAAACTCTACCCGAACCAAAGGCATTGGGAAGATTGTCGGTTTTATCGTTGATGAAGAAAAAGATGAGATCATCGAATTTGCCACCATCTCATTATATCGTGGTGAAGAATTAATTGATGGAACCATTACCGATGAAAAAGGGAAATTCACCCTCACTGGCCTGATTGACGGGAAATACAAACTAGAGGTTTCCTTCCTAGGTTACGACAAGAAGACAATTGAGGATGTTGAAATCAAGAAGGAACGCACCCTGAATTTAAAGAGAATTGGTTTAGTCACTGGAGCGGCAACCCTAGATGAGGTGACCGTTACGGGCCAACGCCAACTGATCGAGGAAAAAGTGGATCGAATGGTCTATAATGCGGATCAGGATAACCTTTCCAAGGGGGGAGATGCTGCAGATGTTTTGCGTAAAGTACCGCTCTTGTCGGTCGACTTGGAAGGTAATATTTCACTAAGAGGAAGTTCCAATATTCAAGTACTGATCAACAATAAGCCTTCTACCATCGTGGCGGCGGATGTTTCAGATGCTTTGAAGATGTTGCCTGCCGATATCATCAAAACGGTAGAAGTGATCACCTCCCCATCCGCCAAATATGATGCGGAAGGATCAGGTGGTATCATTAATATCATTACCAAGAAAAACAACCTAGAAGGATACTACTTAAACATCAATTCCGGAGTGGGTCTAAGAGGTTCCAACTTGGGTCTTAATGGTAGTCTTCGAACCGGAAAGTTTGGGATGACCCTAGGTGGATTCGGACGCGCTTTCTACAACGACGCCGAAACTACGATGGATCAGCTGACGATCACAGATACAGGAACTCGCCTTACTCGCCAGTCTTCCGAGGCTGATGACAATGGGATTTTCGGTCGTTACAATATTGGATTTGATTACGACATCGACAAGACTCAGTTTTTATCTGGTGGCGTGCGTTTTGGCATCCGTGATTTCAGTAGAGATGAGTTACAAACTACCGATATTTTTGCTGATGATCAATTGCTACAGTACAATCTGCGCAACATCGATAGCAGACGCTACTCGGGATCAACGGATTTCAATGTAGATTATTTAAAAATCTTTAGCCCGGGGCATGAATTCAGCATCTCAACGCTATACAGTCGTACGGATCAGAATAGCAACTTCGTCTCCGATAATCTGGATGAGAATGAGGACTTCATCAATAGCATTAAGAACCTAGATGATAATCTCAATCAGGAAATCACCCTACAAACGGATTATATTTATCCTATTGGAGATAAGCAGATCTTTGAGGTTGGTGCAAAAGGCATCTTTAGAAGCGTAGATAGCGACTTTTCCTATCAATTTGCGAGTACACCCGGCGCTTTCGAGACAGACTTTAGAAGACCCGCCGGTACTTTGGACTATGATCAAAATGTGGCAGCAGGGTACACCTCCTACACCTTGTCCCTACCTGGGAAATACACGGTAAAAGGTGGGGTACGATTTGAACAAACGATGATCGACGCTGTACAAAATGGTGAGGATATCGATATCCCCAACTATAGCAACTTAGTTCCAAGCGTCAATCTTTCCAAAACTTTCAAGGATTATACTACGATTAAATTAGGCTATAATAGACGTATCCAACGTCCTTGGTTGAGACAGCTGAACCCTAACGTCAATGTGCAGAATAGTCAGAATATTCAGGTAGGAAATCCCAATTTACGCCCTGAATTAGCGGATAATCTCGAGTTAGGTCTCAGTAAGCTCATCAAGAAAACCTACCTAAACGTTTCGCTTTTCGGTCGTATCACTGATAATGCCATTAACCAGGTACGCTTCCCGATCGACTCAATTCCAGGTGCCATTGTCACCACCTATGAAAACATCGGGAAAGAAAGATCCTTGGGTATGAACATCTTCGCTAATATCAACTTCACGGACAAGTGGACCATGAATGGTGGGGTTGATCTACGGTATGCCTGGCTAGAAGGTCAAGTAACCGGTACAGATGGCACCTCCGAAACAGCTAAGAACTCTGGTTGGAATTATGGTGGTCGTGTGATGTCGCAATACAAACTCGGCAATGGCTGGACGGCCCAAGGTTTCGCTTTCATGCGTGGCAGAAGAGTACAGCTGCAGGGTAGCCGTGGTGGCTTTGGGGCTTACTCGGTCGGTATAAACAAGGATTTCAAAAACAAGAAAGGAAGCATTGGCTTAGCGGCAGAAAACTTCCTAAACCGAGGTTGGAATGTAAACACTGAATTGAACTCGGCCTTCTTCACGCAGAATAGCAATATGCTACTATTGAATAGAAGCGTTCGGATTAACTTCAACTATCGCTTAGGAAAGATGGACGTAAGAAGAAGTCGTAAGAAAACCCGTTCCGTTAGAAACGATGATTTAATGAGCGGCGGAGATAGCGGTGGAAGCATGGGTGGAGGTAGCATGCAGGGCGGCGGTGGCCCACCAAGTGGCGCATCTTCCAGCAGTCGCAGCAGTAGTCGTGGCTCCAGCAGCCGTAGCAGTCAAAGTGGCAATAAATCCAAAGCCGATGCAAAACCGGTAACACCAGCTGATAAAGTGATAGATTTCAGTGGAAAGTGGAAAGGCGTTTCTGAAACTCCGCGAGGACCTATTGAACAAACCTTCACCTTTACAATTGAAGACAATAAGCTTAGCGGATCAGTCAAGACACCATTTGGCGGTACAGACCTTAACAATACCAAATTGGAAGGCAATAAATTTTCCTTTGAAGTAAGCTTTGGACAGTTTACCATTGCTCAGAATGGGGTAGTAGTAGATGAAAATACGATCATATTGAGTAGTGATCGTGGAGAGTTAACGCTGACGAAGGAAAAGTAAACAAATATCGAATCTTGTTAGTCTATAGGGTGGGCTTGATCTCTACGAGGTCAAGCCCATTTATTTTTAGCAAAATGAAGTGGCTAGTCTATTTCTTTCGTAAATGTCGAAATAAATAGTACATTGGGGTGTATTGACTGTTTAATGTATCCACTACCTAGCACCCGACCGCCATGAAAAGAAAGGAATCAAAACATAATCCTCCAGAGTGGGTCAATCGAATCTTGGCTCGTTTCTGCCGCCCAGAAATGCTCGAAGGCATTTTGGGAGATCTGGAGGAATTGTTTCAGGGGCATCTGGAGCGACAAGGTGCATTCAAGGCTAAAGGGTACTATCTATTTGACGCTATCGGCTTTCTCCGTCCATTTGCCTGGCGTAAACCTACACCTAATCCATCACTCGACATGTTTATGAACCACCTACGGGTAGCCTTCCGCAATCTGGCTCGCCGCAGAACGCTGTCCTTTATCAATATCAGTGGATTCGCAGTTGGAATATGCTGCTGCTTATTCCTGTTTCTGTATATCCAAGATGAACTCGCATTTGATCAGTTTCACGAGCACAAAGATCATATCGTACGCCTCAGTGCAGATAAACAACGAAGCAACGGGGAATGGGTATCTACCGCCTTCTCGGGTGCGCCCTGGGCACCAGCTCTGAAAGAAGAATTCCCTGAAATTAAAGCATTCTCTCGCTTTATGCGGTATCGATTAGATGTAATGATACAGGAGCAGGAAACCATGAAAAGTTTCTATGAAAGGGATTTCGTGTGGGCCGACTCTTCGGTCTTCGATATTTTTTCTTTTCCCCTAATAAAGGGTGATCCCAGGACTGCCCTGAAAGCGCCTCATACCGTCGTCATCAGTGCCTCAGCCGCCAAGAAGTACTTTGGGGAAAAGGATCCGATCGGGAAAGTAATATCCTACGAAGGGAATCGCAATCTGACCATTACGGGAGTGATGGCGGATATTCCTCGGCATTCTCATTTCAAAGCCGATTTTTTGGCCTCTTTCAGTTCCCTTTACCAGTTCTGGGATATTATCGACAATTGGAGTGTCTTGTACTACTACACTTATCTTCTGTTGGATACGCCAGCAGATCAAACGGACTTAGCCGCCAAATTTCCAGCCTTCCTGAAAAAGCACATGGCTGATCAAGAAGCTGATCGGTACCAGGCTATCGTTCAACCTTTGAACAGCATTCATTTGCGCTCCAATAGGAGAGACGAATTGGAAGCAGGAGGAAATATCCGCTTGCTATATCTATTTGGAGGAATTGCCCTTTTGATCCTTCTAGTAGCTTGTGCCAACTACATTAACATGACTACGGCCAGTGCCATCAGTCGAGCTAGGGAAATCGGCGTGCGAAAGGTATTGGGCAGTGCTAAAAAAGGATTAATCGGTCAATTCCTAACGGAATCTCTGGTGCAGATGCTATTGGGACTGGGGCTAGCTCTTGCCCTAATCTTTTGGCTTTTGCCTGCCTTCAATCAATTATCTGATAAAACCATTTCCTTCTTCAGCAGTTCGCTGATCTTTCAATATCTCGCACTTTTGCTGTTGGGCGGCGGCCTTATCGCACTTTTAGCGGCGGCCTATCCAGCCTTCTATCTGTCCAGTATCAAGCCCATGCGTGCATTGAAGGAGAAGGTGAACAGTAAGCGAACTGGCGTTAATTTGCGACAGCTGCTCATCTTGTTTCAATTTGCCGTCTGCACCTTACTAATCGTTGGGACCTTGGTCATACAATCGCAATTCAATTTCCTTTTAGAAAAAGACCCAGGTTTTTCACGAGATCAAGTTATGATCTTGAGCATGAATATCCCGGATGAATTCACCAGCGAGCGCATGGAATCCCTTAAAGAGGAACTCGATCGCCTAGACATTGTACAAGAAACGAGCCTGGCTTCCCATCGTCTTGTGGGAGATCAGCCCTATTTTGGCTCCTACCGCTTTGATGATATTCCTGCGATAGATGAAGCACAAACCATGGGTCGCCTCCATGTAGATTGGGATTTTGCCGAAACCTATGGGGTAGAACTAGTTGCAGGTCGATCTTTCGACCAACAGCACGGCACCGATACCAGTGCTTTCTTGATCAATGAAACGGCCGCGCGACAACTTGGCCTAAATAGCCCTAAGGAAGCCATTGGTAAACGCATTACCTACGGTACCCGTGGTGAAAACGGGGTGTACGAAAGACGTGGGCCGATCATTGGTGTTACCAAAGACTTCCATTTCAGGTCCTTGCACTATCAAGTAGATCCCATGGTGATGGATATCCAACCTGCTCGCTATCATTTTATGGGCCTAAAGGTCAACCCCAATCACTCCTTGGCAGAGCTTGATCAACTGCAAGCAAGCTGGAAAGAAAACCTTCCCGATAGCCCTTTCGATCCGATGTATTTGGATGAATTGCTGGTACAACAATACGAGGCTGAAGAGAATATGCGCTCCGTCTTCAGTTTGTTTGCCATGGTGGCTATCATTCTAGCTTGCTTGGGCTTATTCGGGCTTTCCACTTATATTACCGCTCAGCGCACCAAAGAGATTAGTATCCGTAAAGTCTTGGGGGCCTCCCTCAGTCAAATCCTGCTATTGCTATCAAAAGAGGTATTTCAACTGATTGCATTGGCATTAGTGATTGCTATTCCTTTAGGCTGGTATTTCAGTCAACAATGGCTGGAACAGTTCTCCTACCGAATCCAGGTAGGTATAAGCTTTTTTGTAATAGCCACACTCGTTGCGCTGTCCTTATGCTTTATCACCATCAGTTTACAAGCTTGGCGAACAGCTGTTGCCAATCCTATTCATGCCTTGAAGGAGAATGATTAAGGTCGGAAGCACAGTACAGACTCAAAGAAGATGTTAGGCTATTCAGGCAATCAGGCTTTGGCAATTGGTCAATCCATACTCTATTTACTTCCGATAAGCGCTGTCCGATCTGCTGTATCAAAGGCCTGAAAAGTGAAATTACTGGAGATTATTGACGGCAAACCGTGGCATGACCATTCATTTGTTTTATCTTAAAGGAGCCTCTGGCAACAAAACGAGATTAATCAACAATGAAACAAGTAACTGGTCTGTCTTTGTCGGCAGTACTCTTCCTATTGGCGTGTACCACGCCAAAGCAAAATATAGCCATTATAATTGATGAGACTTCCCAAGGGGAAACCATCCTTGAAACGCTGGCCATCGACAGTGTTTGGGCAGGCCACCCCGTAGGCTTTTCTTTATACACACATAAAAACCGGCAATACATCGCCTATTACAATGCCAATCGCAATACCGTGGTTGGGCAGCGCGATCTAGACCAAGATCAGTTTGATCTGCACGTCCTTCCCGCCACCTCCAGAGAATCCGCAGGAGGGACCAGTACCGTCCTCGGCTGGGATAGCCATAACTTTCTAACCATCGGAATTGACAAAGAGGGATTCATTCATTTGTCTGGCAATGTACATGCCCATCCGCTTACCTATTTCCGTAGTCGGCAACCCCATGATATCTCCACCCTTGAACAGATTTTCGAAATGGTGGGGACTGAAGAGAGGCGGACTACCTACCCGCATTTCATGTTGACAAAAGATAATGAGTTACTATACCACTACAGAGATGGTGGCAGTGGAAATGGGAATGAGATATACAATGCCTATTCCGTCGAAGAGAAGAAATGGTCCAGGATGCTAGACGTCCCATTAACCGATGGCCAGGGCCTGATGAATGCCTATCAAACCCAGCCCACCATACGAAAAGACGGATGGTACCATGTATACTGGGTCTGGCGAGACACACCAGATTGTTCGACTAATCACGATCTCTCCTACATGAAGAGCCCCGATCTAAAGAACTGGTACAATGCCTTTGGGGAAGCCTTTCAATTACCCGCTACTATTGACAAAAAACTACTAATCGTGGACCCCATCCCTCCCAAAGGAGGTATTATTAACCTGGCCGCTAAACTTGTCTTGGATGATGACAATCAACCGATTTTCACTTATCACAAATACGATGCTGACGGCAACCTACAATTGTATACCGCCCATACTGAAGACGGTAAATGGGTATATCAACAATTGACGCAATGGGATTATCGCTGGGAATTTTCTGGCAGAGGAAGTATCAATAGTGAATTTCGCCTAAAGGATTTTCGGAGACGTGAGGATGGTAGGTATGAAATTGACTATTGGCACATCAAGTACGGAACAGGTACGCTCCTGCTGAACAAAGATTTGAAAAACGTTGGAAAGGTCATGAAGCCTGAATCCATAGCTGCAAGCGCAGAGGTTGAGGGCTCCTTTCCAGGACTTAAAGTAAGGACAAGTAAAGATTTAGGAGAAGCAGGGGAGGCTGGTATCCAGTATCTCTTGAAATGGGAAACCATCGACCGCAACCGGGATAGACCGAGAGAAAAGCCGTGGCCAGGACCTAGTCAACTGTACTTGTATAAACTACAGAAGGGAACTCCTGTAGACTAAGATGCTTATTGATTAAAGCCCCTTTTAAAAAGCAAACAACAAGATGCGAGAAACCAATCTAAAGCTCCTTTATTGCTTCAGTGTAATCATAACCACAGCTTCATTCCTAGCTTGCTCCCCCAAACAAGAGGTAGAGCTCCAAGGAGAACAAAAGAAGTGGCACCGGATCACACTGTTATTTGATGGGCCAGAAAGCAGTGAATTGGCGGAAGATAATCCCTTCCTAAATTATCGCCTTGACGTTACCTTCAAGCATGCCCAAAAGTCGTATCAAGTACCTGGCTTCTACGCTGCAGATGGCAATGCTGCTGAAACCAGCGCTGAATCAGGAAATAAATGGGTGGTACGGTTCACGCCAGACGAGGTGGGCGAGTGGACTTATGAAGTAGCCTTTAAGCGAGGACCAGGCATAGCTATAGCTGCAGATGCCTCTGGGGCTGAAAGTGCAGGATTCATGGATCGCTTAAGTGGCACATTCACAGTTACAGAAAGTGATACGCAAGGTGTGGATAACCGAGCTCAAGGTCGATTGAATTACGTCAGTAAACACTACTTACAATACGAAGAAAGTGGGCGCTATTTCATCAAAGTCGGCGTCGACGCACCAGAGAACCTCTTTGCCTACGAAGATTTTGATGCTACTACCAATGTCTTCGACTTACAAAAGAATTGGAGTCCGCATGCCAGGGATTTCGAGGAAGCGGCGGCCCCCTTCCTTTGGAAAGGGGACAAGGGCACAAACCTGCTAGGCGCCATCAATTATCTCGCCTCCGAAAACCTGAACGTCTTTTCCTTTCTCACCTTTAATGTCGATGGGGATGACAGGAATGTCTTTCCCTACCTGCTGAAGTCTTCGGAGGCCGAATACACGGAATACGCCAATGTCAAAAAGAACAGAGAAGCCTGGATAACCCATTTTCACACCACTCGATTTGATGTGAGCAAACTCGAACAATGGGAACGAATCTTGGAGTATGCAGAACAAAAAGGCATGTTTCTTCATTTCAAAACCCACGAAACCGAAACGGATCACTTGATGGACGATGGCGTATTCGGAACCGAGGGAAAGCTGTACTATCGGGAGCTAATCGCCAGATTTGGGCATCATTTAGCATTGAACTGGAACCTAGGGGAAGAAAACAACCAACCCTTGGAGGAAGTCAAAAAGATAGCTCGCTATGTACAGCAGCTAGACCCCTATCAACATCACCTTGTTATCCATACTTTCCCTAATAAGGATGACCGCTATGCAGAATTGATTGGTGATCAATCTCCACTGACTGGCGCTTCTTTACAACTTCGTCATGCTGAGTTTTATGATGTCCATCCGCGAGTTTTGAAGTGGAGAGCCAAGTCTGATTCAACCGGCAAGGCTTGGGCGTTGGCAGTAGATGAGCCCGGCAAAGCAAATATCGCGCTTCTGCCAGATGACGAGGACCCTGCACATGATCTAGCCAGGTCTAACGCATTATGGGGAACATTAATGGCAGGTGGATTCGGCGTGGAATGGTACTTTGGCTATGATAGTCCGAATTCCGACCTGACTTGTGAGGATTTTCGCAGTCGAGATCTCTTCTGGGATCAGAACCGGCATGCTCGCACCTTTTTTGAGGAACAGTTGCCCTACTGGGAAATGCAGCCTGCTGATCAATTAACACCAGATACTTCTTCCTTCTGTCTAGCAAAAATAGATGAAATATATGCCGTCTATGTACGACCAGGCGGCAAGAAAACAGCATTGGATTTTGGTCAAACCAATAAGAACTTTTCTGTCAGTTGGTATGACCCTAGGAATGGTGGCCCACTAAAAGAAGGGTCCATTTCCTCCATTAATAGCTCTGGGGTTCAAACATTGGGAAATCCACCAGAAAAACAAACCGAAGACTGGGTTGTCCTGCTTAAAGCAGAATAGTAAAAGAAAGCAAAGGGACAAGCCTTGGCCTGGACCTAGCCGACTATACTTGTATAAAGTAAAAGAGAGTTTCTGATTTTCTAAAGGCCCTAACTTCCTGCAAATGGAGTCCCGAAAAGACCAACTGCAAGCTCAGCCCAAAGGAGGCAAAGCAGGACAATGACAAGTAGACAAAGTACAAGTCGGCCCTTAAGGGTCCTCACCTTTCTTAGGATGAGTTCTACTACTAAGGCTGTACTAAGCAGTAGAAAACCGGCAACTAAATAATCGAAAGGAGACCAATTGACTTCGGTTGTAAGCTGCATCCCGATCAAAGGGATGAGTAATAGCAGCGGGACTGAAAGTAGGAAACCAAGGAGTCTTTTATTTTGAGTAACCATAAGCATGCATTTTTCGTTTTTGTG
Organism: uncultured Lewinella sp.; assembly: GCA_913057785.1. Lineage (GTDB taxonomy): Bacteria > Bacteroidota > Bacteroidia > Chitinophagales > Saprospiraceae > DT-111. Next base: position 19,175 of record CAJXPD010000155.1, read on the forward strand.
GGAAAATACATTTTAAAAGTACTTTGAATTTCAAAGTTAATGAAATTTCACACCAAAAGGAAATTGACTTTCAATCCGCATGCAAAACAAAACGAGTGATGGTAAAGCTTTCTATAAATCGATGCCACCAATTTAAACAAGTTCGTATTACACAAAACGTGGGAAAGATGCAGCATAAGATTCATGCCCTTTTATTAATTCTCTTGACAACCCTAGGCCCATCCATGATCCAGGGACAGCAAAGACCCAATATCATTTTCATCCTAACGGATGACCAACGTTTTGATGCCCTGGGATATCAAGGGAATTCGCTAATCCATACGCCTGAGATGGACAAATTAGCGGAAAGCGGAACCTATTTCAAAAATGCTATGGTGAGTACCCCCATATGCGCGGCTAGTAGGGTAAGTATCTTTACTGGACTGTATGAGCGTACGCACCGCTTCACCTTCCAGACTGGCAATGTCCGCCAATCCTATATGGAACAAACCTACCCCAAGCTCCTCAAGGAGGCAGGCTACCACACCGGGTTTTATGGCAAGTTTGGCATTCGCTACAATCGGCCAGAAGACATGTTCGATCAATACGAATCCTATGATCGCAATGGAGCTTACAAAGTCCGACGAGGGTACTACTATAAGACCTTAGGTAAAGACACCGTACACCTCACCCGCTATACCGGCCAAAAAGCGCTAGACTACATTGACCAGGCCAAGCCCGGGAAGCCCTTTTGCCTCTCCTTAAGCTTTAGCGCACCACATGCCCATGATCAGGCCAAGGACCAGTATTTCTGGCAAAATGCGACGGATGGGCTACTACAAGATATAAGGATGCCGGGGCCAGAACTGGGAGAGGATAAATACTTCAATGAACAGCCTGCATTTGTGCGAGCTGGCTTCAATCGCCTGCGCTGGACTTGGCGATATGATACCCCAGAAAAATATCAGCATAGTGTCAAGGGATACTATCGAATGATCTCGGGCATTGACTTGGAAATCGGAAAGATCCGGAAGAAGTTGCAGGAGAAAGGCCTGGATAAGAATACGGTTATCATCTTAATGGGAGACAATGGCTACTTCTTAGGCGAACGGCAATTCGCCGGAAAATGGCTTTTATACGATAACTCGATCCGCGTACCCCTAATCATCTTTGATCCAAGGGAAGAGCAGCATCAAGACACTGACGAATTGGCACAGAACGTGGATGTGCCATCCACCATTATGGATCTAGCCGGCTTGGAAGTGCCCAGTTCCTGGCAAGGAACCAGTCTATTGCCAGTCGTGCAAAGAAAAAGCCGCAGCATTAAGCGAGATACGGTTCTCATCGAGCACTTATGGGAATTTGAGAATATCCCGCCGAGTGAGGGAGTTCGAACGAAAGACTGGAAATATTTCCGCTATGTCAATGATCAGTCCTTTGAGGAGCTATACAGTTTACATGAAGACCCCAAAGAGATCAACAACTTAGCGAAGGATCCAAAACATCAAGCTACACTATCGGAATTAAGAAGGAAATGCAATGAGTTAATCCGCAAGAAGAGTGATGTCTATTCCAAGCCACCTTTTGGTCTATCTGTAGAGTATATCCGAGAACCTGCATCCGTTTCCATCCTGGATAATTCACCCGAATTCAGTTGGATTGTACCTAAAGAGTCCGTCTACCAATCTGCTTACCAATTGTTAGTAGCTTCTTCCCAGCAGAAAATCCACAATAACATCGGAGATCTATGGGACAGTGGACAAGTTCGGGGCGGCCAATCCAGTGACATTGAATACGCCGGAAAGGTATTAGAAGTAGGGAAGAAATACTATTGGAAGGTGCGGGTCTGGGATGAGGTAAATCGCTTAACGAGTTATTCAAGTCCACAATCTTTTCTAGTCGGTAACACCGGCCCCATGATCACTACCCCCAACATCTTCCAGGTTGACCGAATCAAGCCCAACATCTTCCAGGAAACCGGAAAGAATGCCTATTTCATCGACTTCGGGAAGGCTGCTTTTGCTAACATGGAAATCCACTATGAAGCGAAACGAGCCCACATCATCACCGTACGCGTCGGGGAACAGCGATTGGATGGCAAAATCAATCGCCAACCCGGCGGGCACATCCGCTTTGCCGAAGTACAGATTCCGGTCACGCCTGGCCAAAAGCTGTATACACTGCCACTCATCCCTGATGAACGCAATACCAAGTCCATTGCCGTAACAATGCCAGATTCCTTCCCGATCCTTCTCCCGTTCCGGTACGCAGAAATAGAAAATGCCCGGGGGAAATTAACAGAGGATCAATTCACCCAATTAGCCTATCATAGCTATTGGGATGATACCCAAAGTAGCTTCAACAGTTCCGATGAAATCCTAAATGCAGTCTGGGATCTCTGCCGTTACTCCATCAAGGCCACCACCTTTGCAGGCTATTATGTAGATGGCGACCGGGAGCGCATCCCTTATGAAGCGGACGCCTATCTCAATCAACTCAGCCATTACACGACCGATCAGGAATATGCTATCGCCCGCAGAACTATCGAGTACTTCATGGAATACCCGACCTGGCCTACGGAATGGCAACAACACGTGGCCTTAATGTTCTATGCCGATTACTTGTATACGGGCAACACAGAATTGATTGAGAAATACTATGAACCCCTGAAGCACAAAACGCTATTGGAACTGCGGAGAGAAGATGGCCTAATTAGCTCCACTAAGGTCACGCCCGAGTTCATGAAAAAACTCGGCTTCAAGGATCCTAAGGTGAAGTTACGAGATATCGTAGATTGGCCCCCCGCAAAATGGGGAGGCGATCCAAACGTCACCGGGGAAAGAGATGGTTTTGTGTTCAAACCCATAAGTACCGTAATCAATAGTCTTTTTTATCAAAACATGAAGATCATGTCTACCTTCGCTGAAGTTTTAGGAAAGACGGAGGAGGCAGTTGAATTCGAACTTATGGCTTTACAAGCCAAAAAATCCATCAATGAGAAGTTGTTCAACCCGGCGACTGGAGCATATGTAGATGGGGAAGGAACCGATCACTCCTCCCTCCATGCCAATATGATGACCTTAGCTTTTGATATTGTACCTGAACAGCACAAAAAGTCAGTAGTTGAGTTCATCAAGTCTAGAGGCATGGCTTGCAGCGTTTACGGCGCCCAATATCTTATGGAGGCTCTTTATAATGCGAACGAAGCAGATTATGCCCTAGAACTGATGACGGCCCAACATGATCGATCCTGGTACAATATGATCAACATCGGCTCGACCATTACTTTAGAGGCTTGGGATATGAAATACAAACCCAACGCCGACTGGAATCACGCCTGGGGTGCCGCCCCAGCCAACATTATTCCTCGCTACCTATGGGGCATTCGACCCAAGACGGCCGGCTACAGCATCGCCACCATCAAACCCCAAATGAGTACACTCAAGCATAGTACCATTAAAGTTCCGACGATTAGAGGCACCATAACGGGGGAATACAAATTTGTGAATAGAAGGCGGCAAACTTATACCGTGGAGATTCCTGCCAATATGGTCGCAGAATTTAAGCTGGTAGATACAGCGGGGAAGGAAGTAAAGGTAAATGGAGAGAAGGTAAGCACCGCCTTTGGTTCCATTCGGCTGATGCCAGGCGTGAATCAGATCGAATTGGTCATTAATTCCTTCTAGTGTTTGAAGTTAGGATGATCTCCGTTTGCTTAGAAAAGATAACTTTGTAAGTGATGGAGATCGCATCAGCGGCCGGAGAAGAGAAGGTGATATAGGTTTTTCAGTATTAGCTCCGATTGAGCTGTGTGGTCTTATTGTGCTATGAAGTATGTACTATCCGTGCATATGCTAAACTTTATATTCCACCCTAATGCAAGATCATAATCGTCTCGCCACCATGCTGATAATACTCCTGATCATTACTTCAGGCTGTACAGATAAAGCATCAACGAATCATCCTAGCCGACCTAATATCGTCTTAATTGTTGCCGATGATCTAGGTTTTACTGACTTAGGGTGTTTTGGTAGTGAAATTCGCACGCCTAATCTTGACAAACTGGCTTCCAGGGGTTTGAGAAGTACCTCTTTTCACACTGCTGCTACCTGTTCACCAACTAGAGGTATGCTATTAAGCGGTGTGGATAGCCATCGAAACGGCTACGGTACCATGGAAGGGGATTGGGCGGAGAATCAAGTAGGTGTGAGAGGCTATGAAGGTCATCTAAATTTCGATGTGGTCGCTTTTCCGAGGCTACTCCAAGCCAATGGTTACCATACCTCAATCGCAGGAAAATGGCATCAGGCCTATCCTGCCGATAATGAAAAATTATGGCCCGATAAACGAGGGTTTGATCGTTCGTTCTGCATTTTGCAGGGAGGAGCCGGCCACTTTGACGATATGCAACCCATGTTTTCTTTCTACAAAAGGTCGCTGTATTTTGAAGATAGGGCCTTAATCGATTCTCTTCCCACAGGTTTCTATTCCTCTGACTTCTACACGCAAAAGGCGATGGAATACATCTCAGAAAGCGTGGAGGAAAACAAGCCTTTTTTCTCTTTCATCACCTATACAGCCCCTCATTGGCCATTACAGGTACCCGACGATTACATTGACCTGTATAAAGGACGATATGATGAAGGGTATGAAGTCCTCGCGGCGGAACGGGTCGCTCAAGGAAAAAAGCTCGGTATTCTACCAGAGAATACCCCCACTCAGGAGATCACACCAAATGTAATGCCTTGGAAAGACTTGGATGCTAATGAAAAAGCAAGATCCTCCCGAACCATGGAAGTGTATGCGGCAATGGTTGAAAGATTGGATGCCAATGTTGGTAAAATCATGGAACACCTCGCATCACTCGGACAGATAGACAATACCCTGATCATTTTCATGTCAGACAATGGGGCCGAAGGAAACAACATTGACAACATAGTGGATACCGGAGACTGGGTAGCCAAAAATTTCGACAATAGCCTGGAAAATATGGGCCGGAAAAACTCCTACATTTTCACTGGTCCTTCCTGGGCGCAGGTCAGTTCCTTGCCTTTCAAATGGTACAAAAGTTTTTCCACCGAAGGTGGCGTTAGAACACCCTTGATCATCAACTATCCGAAATGGGCAGCACAGGCTGGAACCATTAGCAATGCGTTTATTTCTGTAAAGGATTTGGCGCCTACCATATTGGATCTTGCTGGCGTACAACATCCGGATACGGTATTCGATGGTCGTAAGATCTATCCGATGGATGGAATATCGTTAGTTGATTGGTTGGAGGGAAACCGGGAATACGCGCATGAAATGGATCAGGCGCATTGTTGGGAATTGTATGGCCGAAGGGCTGTCCTAAAAGGCGATTGGAAAGCAGAGTTTTATGACAAGCCGTATGGAAAGGGGGTATGGGAATTGTATAATCTCAAGGATGACCCCTCCCAATTAAGGGATTTGGCCTCAAGTGAAACGGAAAAACTTTCCGAGCTAAAAGCCGACTGGGATGACTATGCCAAACGCTATGAGCTGACGCTTCCCAATGAGAGAGTAGGGTATGGAGATGATGAGATATGGCGAGAAGAAGCAAATTAGAATACGATAAAAGGGTAGGGCAGCGAAAACTACTTATTGCTTTCCCTTGATGGCATCCCTGATCTTGGAAGCGCTCTCGTAATCCTCCTTGGCGAGTACCTGTTCTAGCAATTGTTCCAATTCTTCTAAAGAGTAATCTGAGAGTTTTCCCCTTTTATTGGCGAAAGCCTTACTAGGGCTATCAGAGACGACGCCTGCCTGATCAATAATGTCAGCTGTCGTAAAAATAGGACAGCCATAACGAACAGCTAGGGCAATAGCATCTGAAGAGCGAGCATCTACTTCCAAAGCAGAGCCATCAGCCAATTTCCCGACCAGTTTAGCATGGAAGATACCTTCCTTGAGATCGGTGATCATCACCTCTTGTATCTTAATGCCCGCAGCATCCAAGGTGCTTTTAAATAGATCATGCGTCAATGGTCGGTTGGGCTGCATCTTCTCCAAGGATACAGCAATGGCCTGCGCCTCAAAAGCACCAATGATGATGGGCAAGCGACGTTCGCCATTTTGCTCCTCTAATATCAAAGCGAAGTTACCCTTGCTGGACTCGCTATTGGCTAGTGCAATGATGTTGAGTTCAACTTTCTTCATTGAGTTGCATATCCATTTTTATA
>CAJXPD010000156.1 GCA_913057785.1 uncultured Lewinella sp.
TAGTGTATTGACAGGAGTCAATCAATTGTGGGCTGGAGCAGGGTTAAATAGCATAATGGTTCGACTAAGACAGAGTACCACTGCTGTAGAAGTTACCTATAACACCAGTGCTGGAACCGGAACCCTTAGCGCCACAGCTTCTTCAGGATGGACTAAAGATACCTGGTACACCGTTAGGACAACCTTTGAGGAAGATGATTCTGTAAAGGTGTATATCAATGGGGTGTTAGAATTGGCAGATCTTGTACCAGGAGGTTTTGATATCAGCCAGAACACCAATGGCTTTAGAATTGCCCCAGCCATTAATTCCCTAGTAGGCTTCAACGGTAAGATAGATTTCTTTGAATGGAAATCGGATGGAATGCTGAGTCCACAGCGGTTACAATTTGGCAATTATGATCCACCTGTGCCGTATACCACCAACGGCACTAAAACAGGCAATGACTATCGAGCAGATCGGCTGAGTCTTCCTGATTTTGATTTTACGCTGAATAATGGAGTAATGGAAGGGACCTTTAATGGATCGAATCTGACGGACTACAATTCGATAAGTAGTACCACCGATGCCAGTGGAGATTTAACCATCAATCATGGTTTGCAAACAGCCAGTATAGTAGTGAATGTCACTTCAACGGGCACTACCTTCTATCATGTTCAGATACACTCCAAAACAGTCAACGATTTCAAGATTAGATTTTTTGACGCTACAGGAGCAGCAGTGATCAGCACAGCCGTAACTGTGGATTGGATCGCAAGAAAATGATAAAAGCCATTTTCAAAAATATCATCCCGGCAATTATCCTGATCCTGGCAGGAGTATCCAATAATATCATGGATACGGTGGACCATCACTATTCCACAAGCTACTTCAAAGACAAAGAAGCAAAGTTTTGGAAGAAGGATATCAGTTGGAGAAATAAGTATAAGGACTGGCCAGAGGACAAGCGGCCAGCATACCCAGGAGCAACCACATATTTGGCATGGACTACCGATACCTGGCACCTATTCAAAACTATCTTTCTAAGCTTATTTACCCTGGCTATAATTCTATACCGAAGGAAAAGAACATGGTGGCTACACATCATAGACTTTATAGTACTAAAAATAGCCTTTAGTGCTGGATGGCACTTGGGCGAACTATTATTCAACTAGGCTATCACACCTCCCAAACCCCATGAAACTTGAATGAGATCTAACCCATGAATTAATAAACCATATGGAGGGTAAGCAACAAAACAATGCTGAAGAAATGGCGAAGATTTGGCTATCCATACTCAAGACAGTCCAACAGCAAGGATTATCCTTTATGCTAATGGTTGCGATTGCCTACTACTTTCAAATGCAGAATAACAATCTGCAAGCGAAGGTGGATCAATGTAATGCTTCCCAAATGGAGTTGTACCGAGAGCATACCAAAAGCATGGAAAAGGTGATAGAACGTAATACTAAAGCCTTTGAAAACTTCAGTGTGTATTTACGGAATCAGGTGCAAAAATAAAGGCACTTAGAATCGATTATACATATTTTTTCTGAACCTATATACAGATATTAAAATGTCAGGCACTAAAAAAACGAGTGAAAAGGCAGCTTCAGTAGGAGCGCCGGTAGAATCAAAAATAGCCACTTTGAAAAAGTGGATTACTGGACAACTCACCAGTATTAAAAAAGGAATCCTTTCGGTAGAACAGGTTAAGGATATCGCCTTGGAAATTGTGAAGCAGCAAGCCCCAATCCCGAATGATACACCGAAAGTGTACCGGGTAAATGTTCGCTGGGAACTTCCAAACTTTGGCGGTATTCCGATGCCCCCAAATACCTGTTTTTATGGCTTCGCCACCTTTGACCATACCGAAGTTGAGGTAGAAGAAGGAATTAATATTGAAGAGGTATTGGAAATTGCCATTGCTGAACATGGAGCCTTAGAAGCTGGATTGACGGTTGAAAGCTTTTCTCCTTACATCTAATCAAGATAAATGCTCGTACCTGTTCGAAATATTGACGCCTGGATAGTTACCATTTACCAGCCTGATGACCCAACACAGGATGAAGCTGTACGAACTTACATTCGTGGAGCACAGTCTATTCGAAGTCAAGTTGCTTATGATGGTCGTTTGTTGCATACTAGCTATGAAAGGCAGGGCAGCACAGATCTTTTCAAGAATCTTAAGGTACGGGCTTATCCTTCTGTGATATTTGTAGATGCTGACAACAGTACTACTATCACCCGAATAAGTGGAAATATTACTGCTGAAAAAGTGGCTAAGGTAATGCTTGAGATCAACCAACTTCGCCGGAACGCCAGCGGTCAATACTTTTGGCCAAATGGAAATGTTTTCGCGGTGGAAGGAAAGCCAGGGAATAGCGATTTTGGATTAGGGTTATTCAATATTGAGGTGCCAAAACTTCTTTGGTTACTTGCTGGGATTGTGACAACTGGAAAGACATTAGACAGTAGCAGCAAACTTGGCCAAGTAGGGTATGGTACTGCCAGCGCCTACGCTTGGAAAAAATATTTTGAGTCATGAAGAATATATACCGAGCACTGGGAGTCATTGCGGCAATAATGCTAATACCTAGAAGGGCTACTAATCCAAGTGAAGAACTTAGCTTTTTGGGTCAACAGGGATTGCCGAGGGGAATAAGAAACAACAACCCTGGCAACATTAGAATCACAGATACCCGATGGCAAGGAAAAATCCCGAATGCACAAAACAGGGATGGAGCCTTTGAACAGTTCCAATCCTATAAATGGGGCATCGGAGCCATGACCAAGCTTTTAATCAATTACATGAACGTGAGAGGGCTAAGAACCCTTACCGAAATACTAAATACCTACGCTCCCAAAAGCGAGAACAATACAAATGCCTATATCCAAACAATAAGCAATGAAACAGGCATTCACCCAAACACTAGACTTACTCCAAGCTACCAAACCATGCAAAAGCTAGTCATCAGCATGGCAAGAGTAGAAAACGGAAGAGATTCAATCACTGCTGAGCAATTCAGGCAAGCTTGGCAGTTACTATAATTCAAAAACTAAATATTCCACGAAATGAAAAAGTTTTGGCAATCATCTAACTTCTGGATCGCAGTATCCCTGGCCGTTGGTGGCTTCTTCATCGGTTTTCCTGAGGATGAAGCACGCAACCTGGTAGGCAATCTATTTGCTACCATTGGCTCCGTTGGCATCCTCCGCAATTTCTTTAAGAATTCACCCAAGCCAGATTGGACCCAGGCAGGTAAATTAAATTTCTGGAACTATATAGCCACCATTGTGACGGCTATTATTCCCAATCAATTGCCGCCAGAACTGTTTACCTCTCTGCAAAGTGTTGCAGAATCTTTGTTGGGTAAAAACTGGAATGGTGTAGTAATGGGCCTATTTAGTGTAGGAACGATTCTATACTATGCTATTTCTAATCGAAACAAAACTGCAGCGGTTACAGCATCAGCAGTTACGTAGTGCCGAAAACCGTTTTAGTGGACCCCTCACCGGCGGCACTTGTCGCCGGTGAATTACTTATTAATAGCATCAAAAATGAAGTACCTATACATTATTACCTTTCTATATTTCCAATGTCAATTACTTGCGCAGGACTCGCAAAGTGTTTATTGGATTGCTACCCCAAACTATACCTTTGGTATAGATTCTAGTGAATGGATCGAAGGGTATGTGAAAGAAGATATCCATAAACCTTATACCTATAGTGGGACTGTTACGGATATCTATGATGGTGATACTTTTACTTTAGAATTTAACTTAGGGTTTGGCTTGGTCTACGAAGATGTAATTCGTTTGGCTAGAGTAGATACTCCAGAGATTAGAGGATCAGAACGGCCAGAAGGAATAAAGGTAAGAGACGCAGTAGAGCAATTGATTTTGAATCAATCTGTTATTGCTGTAACCAAGCAAGACGACCGGGGGAAGTATGGACGCCTAATAGCAGAGATTTACTTTAAAGAAAATGGGCTTTGGGTGAACTTGAGTGACTATCTTCTTAAAAAAGCGATGGCAATACTATACCAATAGGAGTACGCCTGCAATCATATTTTATTAAATTAGCTTCCCGAATTGCTCTCAAATCCATTTCTAATGAATGACACCTTGAAAACCTTTCTTCTATACTCCGGCGCAGTAGCTTGGGGGCTTATGCTGCTTTGGTTTATACTAAGAGCAATCATTGGAAAGAATTGGCCGCTGAAAGTCGGAGCTACGCTAATAGCGGGAAGAGGCTTGATGTCCTCAAGTAAAAAGTTGGTAAAGGAGATAAAGACAGCTAAAGTAAAGGACGAAACTGTAACTGAGGTCGGAGTACATCTATTTTGGAGATTGACAAGGATAGGACTTGTAGGGATGATGATAGCCGGATTTCCGATTTGGCTGTTGATGCAGCAGAACAGTTTGATTAGAACACAAAACCAATTATTTCTCTCTCAAAATAAGCTCTTCCAATCTCAGAACTCAAAGATAGACACGCAAACCTTACTGCTCTCAGAACAGACTAGGTTGTTCGGTAGTCAGAATGCTAAGCTTGACACGCAGAATGTTCTTTTCTCTTTTCAGAATGAAAATGTAGCGACTCAGACTAGCTTGTTTCGGGACCAGAACACTAGAATTGATTCGCAGATTGTTTTGATGTCTCGACAGAACGCATTAGCAGATACACAAAACTATCGCCTTAATCTTCAAAACAACCTGATAGAAGCGCAGCGGAGAGGGGCATTGGTAATCCTGATGAGCAACATCATGGATCAGATGAATGAAGAGATTAACAAGCATAAAGAAGATTCGAGTCATGTTGATTTGCTGGGCTACGCATTAAGCGACCCATTGATTGGAAGGATTGCTGCTTTGAGCCAGGGGTTCTTGCCCTATAAATATTTGGAAGGAGATACTTTGACAGAAAAGGCAACAAGTCCAGAGCGAGGGCAGTTGTTGCTTTCCCTGGTGAAGAGTGATTTGGATTCTATAACCTACGTCAAAATATATGAGGCTGCTAATTTTAGTGATGCTTATTTAAAAGGAGCCAACCTTGAAGGAGCCTTCCTTCGCGGAGCCTTCCTTCGCGGAGCCGACCTTGAAGGAGCCGACCTTGAACGAGCCAACCTTGAAGGAGCTAACCTTCGCGGAGCCAACCTTTTAAGAGCCGACCTTTTAAGAGCCGACCTTGAACGAGCCAGCCTTGAACGAGCCAGCCTTGAACGAGCCTACCTTATCAGTGCCTACCTTCGCGAAGCCGACCTTGGCGAAGCCTTCCTTGAAAGAGCTGACCTTATCCAAGCCAACCTTAGCGGAGCTGACCTTAGCAGAGCCAACTTTAGCGGAGCCAACCTTAGCTATGCCGACCTTAGCGGAGCCAGCCTTCTCGTCGCCGACCTTGTCACAGCCGACCTTCACGGAGTCGATCTTCGCGAAGCCAAATTACTACTAGTTAGTAATCTAACAGCGAGACAACTAAGCCTTGCCAACTCTTTATATGAATGTGAACACCTTGATTCTGAAATAGAAAAGAAATTAAGGGAAGAAAAGCCTTGCTTATTTACAGAAGAAGGTTGCAATTAAAAAATGGTATTGGGTTGGTGGAGAAATCAGCCCTTCGACTTAGACATTCCTCCAACTTTAGGCAACTGTGATAACTGCTGGAAAAAATCAATAAAGGTTTTAACTAAAAATGCAAAGCAATATCCTGGCACTTTTGATTGGTGGAGGCAAGTTACAGATAGATACCAGAACGTAAGGCAAGTAAGCTCTGACAGTCAAACCTTTTATCGTAGGGGCTTGGCTATAGATGATATTTTTAAACTTAGTGAGCTTTCTAGTTTGCAGCTAGGTCTTTTCGATGATGCTTACAAAGTGTCTGGATGTGGCGAAAGTTGTGAAGTTTACTAAATGAAAAACCTTTTGTGGGGCCGAGTCTTTAAAAGAACTCAACCCCGGGTTCGTTTAAGCTCTACGAGCTGACTTGAGCACTAGGCCCAGGCGATGGTTATAGTACCACCATACTAGTAATTGGTAAATTACTTGGCCAGACATAGTTTAAAAGAACTTTTCTAAGGTTTCAATCCCTGTGAAGGGATATCCATAAGCCAAAGGCCTATTTTTAGTGGCGCAGAGTGTCAGAGCCCTTCAGGACCACTACAGTAGTAGCGCCCCTGCGCATATTGGTTTTCAATTTAGCACATAAAGGACGGAAAAGCAATCGAGATTTAGTTAAAAAATAAGAAAACATGGGAAGAAGTGTAAGGTGATGAATTAGCCAAGAAATCATAGGTGTCAAAATATGAACTGACAACTTAAAAAGGAGTTAGACTTTAACTAAAACTCTGGCACAGTTTTTTCCATTTGTTACCTTCTATGGAAAATGACATTACAACTATGCTCGATTACATCCTTGAAATTGCTGAATCCAAAGACTTGACGAAAGACCAGTTATCTGCAAAGGCTGGATTTCATCGTCAGCAGGTTTCGAAATGGACTGCACGATCTTCAGATCCTACCCTTAACAATTTCATTAGACTTTGTAAAGCTGCTGGGGTAAGACTAATTCTACAGAATGATGATTCAGGTCATCATATTAGAATTTAGTATTGGTCTGCGGCAAAACATTGTACATTTCAAATCTCAGGAAACTTGCTCTTCAAATGCACCAAGTCCCTCACCCCCATTTGCCTTAAATACTTATCTGTTTCATCCAAGGAATGATGCCTTAGTTGTATCTGCAATTCTTTTACAGATATCCCTGCCTTGGCTGCAGCCACAGCCCCTGTATGTTTCCAGGAGTAGAGGCTGTAATACGGACCAAAGTTTAGCTGTGTGAGAAACTTTTTGTGGCGATGATACATTGTATTTCTGCCAATTGGTTTGGTAGGATCCATTGGACTGGGGAATAGGTAGGAAGCAGGAGAAAGGTCATAGATCCATTGCAGGCTCGGAACAAAGCTGTCTGGGATCGTGATATACTGGTTTTTTCGGTTTTTAGATATATTCCCAGGAATGAAGATCTTTTCTTCCTCTAATAGGATGTCACTGGCTCGCAAAAACCGTAATTCTTTAGGGCGGATGAAACAGAAGTAGATAAACTGCACGAATTGCCATAGCTGCGGATCTGTATCTAAGATGTGGACCTTCAACCTCTTAATCTGGTGTGGTTGAAAATAACGTAAGGGCGTTTTTTCATTTTTTACCTTTTCTATACCAGCAAACCTGCCGTATACACCTACCGCATTGAACAATTGCTTTAGATGCATCAAATACTTGTTGTAAGTAGTTGGATGCCGAATAGTGCGGAGATGTACAAAAAACTCAGCGATTAAAACGCCGGTAGGCTCTCTTCCACCCACATATTCAAAAAACAGCTTTACTATGCTACAATACTGCTGGTAGGTACTAGGCCTCCAGAACGGTCGTTTACGTTCAACCTGTTCCAAAATCTTGGCATGGATATCTGAAATCTGGGGAGCACGAGAAATGGCAAGTTCTTCAATGAGGCGAATGGCTGCTGCCATTCTGGTACTGTAGGTAGGATATTTTTTGATATCACCGTAATGTCTGATTCGCTTTCCGTTGTTGCGATAATGCACGTACCAGCGCTTACTTAGGTCTACTGGCGCATACACTTTATAGGTGACACCATTCCGGACAAAAAGTTTTTTTTCTTCTGGCATAATCAAAGTAACCAGAAGCCCGAATGTAAAAATAGGAAGGCGGAGCCAAATGCTTTGACTCCGCCTCTTTGTAAGTTGTTGAAATACAGTGAATTGTATTCCGTGGTACCGAAGGTGGGACTCGAACCCACACGAGATTGCTCCCACTGGATTTTGAATCCAGCGCGTCTACCAGTTCCGCCACTTCGGCATATTTTAGGATCGCCAGAACGTTTTTCCAGCGGGTTGCAAATCTAGACAAAATTTAGAATTCACCAAAGGTTGTACCGTGATAAATTCCATTTTTCGGAAAAAAGTTCCTTGCTGAAGGTACTACCGATTGGGAAGTACCTTCAGCAGGGGAAGGGCGGCTCTACTTGAAGATCCGCAGTATATCCAGGCCGTTGGCGTAAAGGACGAGTCCAATTACGATGACGAAGCCGGCCATGGTAGCGTATTCTAAGAACTTATCGGATGGTTTGCGACCACTTACCACTTCATAGAGCAAGAACATCACATGGCCACCATCCAGTGCAGGAATCGGCAGTAAGTTCATGAAAGCCAAGATCAAGGAGAGGATGGCCGTCATGGTCCAGAAGCGCTCCCAGTTCCATTCGTTGCCAAACATTTTGCCGATAGAGGCGAATCCTCCTAAGCTCTCAGAAGCTTTGATCTTGCTACGGAAGATCTGCCCGAAGGCCTTAATCTGATCGCTAAGGAAGTTCCAGCCTTTGGCAACGCCTGCAGGCATAGCTTCCGCGAAAGTATATTCTAGTTTCTCGGTGTCGAAGAAGTAGGTAGCTCCATAAGGGGCTACACCGATCATCCCCTGATCCGTAGTTGTCATATTGAGGACTACCGTGTCCGTCTTATTCCGCAAGACTTTCACCGCGATCTCTTGATTCTTTTTCTCCTTGGCTAAGCTGGAGAATTCATTGAAGAAAGGGGTAGGGGTATCATCTAAGGCTATGATCTGGTCCTCGACTTGAAGTCCTCCTTTCTCAGCGGGTGAATCTTTACGTATTTCACCGGCTACAAAAGGGACTCTAGCCCAGAACAGCCGCTTATCTTTGTTTTCATGACTGGAAAGGATACCGATGTACTTTTCGTCAATGGTCAATTCTTTTTGTCCTCCGTCACGATTGATGGTAAGGGAAGAAGCACTATTGATCACGATTTCTCGGATAATCTCTCTTTCATTGAATTGCTCGAAAGGCTTGCTGCCAATGGAAACAATTTGATCCCCATCTTGTAAGCCGAGCTCAACACCTAAAGAATCGGCATGAATACCGTATTCTACATTCTTAGTCGGCAAGTATTCTTCTCCCCAGATGAAAAGTACCATCCCGTAAAGCAAGAATCCCAAAATGAAATTTACCGTCACACCGCCCAGCATAATGATCAGGCGCTGCCAGGCAGGCTTGGAGCGGAATTCCCAAGGTTGGGGCTCCTGTGCCATCTGCTCGCGATCAAAACTTTCATCGATCATACCGGATATCTTTACGTAGCCGCCCAAAGGCAACCAACCTATCCCATATTCGGTATCACCAACTTTCTTTTTCAATAGGGAAAACCAGGGGTCGAAAAACAAATAGAACTTTTCAACGCGAGTACCAAACAGTCTGGCGGGTAAGAAGTGACCCAACTCATGCAGCACTATTAGAATGGACAAGCTTAACATCAGCTGCCCGGCCATAATCAGAACATCCATTAATTCCTTGATTTATATTTTATCCAATCACTAAAAGTTGGACACCCATGCCTTCAAAAAAAGGAAAGGCATATCAACCTTACTTAAACAGCCTTTAACGGATCATTGTTGTATCGTCGGACCAATTTGTAGGATAGTGATAGGTCGCTTGTTCCAGTCGGTCCTTCGGGTATTTACTGCCTCCGTATCGACATACAATTTCTCTTTGTAAAGGAACACAAAGGTACTATGAATTGCGCAATTTTTTGGAAGTACTTTCGCAAATAGCTGATGAATATTAACTTTGGCTTGTATGTATCTCTTTTATACCAATAAGATAGAGGAAGATTGGGCGGTGCTAGATCAAGCAGAGGCTAGACACTGCGTGCAGGTCTTGAGAATGAAGGTAGGTGATTCCGTTCAGTTTGTGGATGGGAAGGGAACATGGTATGCCGGGCAGCTGGCAGAGGTCCACAAAAAAGCATGTAGAATAGCTATTTCGAAGCGACAAAAACAAGCCCCGGCAACTGCAGTGGATCTTCACCTGGCGGTAGCGCCTACCAAGAATATTGATCGATTGGAGTGGTTTTTGGAAAAGTCAACGGAGATCGGTATTAGCCGTGTAACCCCCTTGCTTTGCCAGCGTTCAGAACGGAAGAAGTTGAGACCAGAAAGGCTTGAACGTGTTTTGATTGCAGCCATGAAGCAATCCCTGAAAGCCCAACTCCCCATTTTGAACCCCTTGCAAAAGCTGCAAGATTTTCTATCTACAATAGACAGTGAGCAGAAGTTCATAGCACATTGCAACCCTGGCCAAAAAAAGTTGTTAAAGGACATCTATACAGCTGGTAAAAGCGTTTGTATTTTGATAGGACCAGAGGGTGACTTTGTAGAAGGAGAAGTAGAACTGGCTAAGCAGCATGGCTTTGAAGCCATTAGTCTTGGTGAGGCGAGATTGCGGACGGAAACTGCTGCGATCGTAGCTTGCCACAGCATTAATTTTATGAATCAATGATAGCACAAATGAAGAAGAAGGCATCAACGGCAGGTCTTATCCTGCTAATTTTTGGGAGTCTCGCATTTACGCTGGAGAACGAACCGGTACTGAAGCTTGGATTGTTGAAGTACAATGGGGGAGGGGACTGGTATTCCAACCCTACGGCATTACCCAATTTAGCTCGTTTTTGCAATGGGCAATTAGGGACAGATTTTTCCTTGGACTATGCCGTGGTGGAAGTGGGGAGTGCTGAACTCTTCAATTATCCATTTGTGCATATGACTGGACATGGCAATGTACTTTTTTCCGATGCTGAGGCCGAGAATTTGAGGAACTACTTAATTGCAGGGGGATTTCTCCACATTGATGATAATTACGGTCTAGACCCGTACGTAAGGGTAGCCATGAAAAAGGTTTTTCCGGACCAGGAGTTCATCGAATTGCCTTTTGAGCATCCCATTTATCATCAGAAATATGATTTCAAGAGAGGCTTGCCGAAGATTCATAAGCACGATGATAAGAATGCTCAAGGGTTTGGCTTGTTTTGGGAGGATCGATTAGTCTGCTATTATACTTACGAATGTGATCTAGGTGATGGTTGGGAAGACCCAGAGGTGCACAAAGACCCACCTGATGTTCGACGTAGGGCCTTGCAAATGGGAGCTAATATCATCCGTTTTGCTTTCCAGCAATAGACACAAGTCGCATAGACTTGAAGTTTGGAGGAAATGAGGACTACTCGCGGGCAAGGTTCGGCCGATTCTTGATGTACTTTCGGACATTCAACCAGAATATACCAACTAGGTAGAATATGATGGGGGAACCCAATGTGACGAAAGTGGCATAGATGAAGTATAGCCGTACTCTCGAAGTAGCTACGCCGATCTTCTCGGCTAGATAATTGCAAACACCAAAAGCTGATTTTTCCAATATTCCCTTTACTTCCATCATATCGCTGTGTTTTAGAGAAAGGCTCGCTTTCCGGTAAAGTATTCTTGCAAAGATCTACAACAAAAATAGAGGATTTTTGCTTAAAATATTACATAAAAAATTATGATAATTTGTCCATATGCCTGAATAGTTCCACTAGCTCTCCTGTAAGGCTTTCTATTTTGTGGAGCTAAAGTTCAAGGATTAAGCAGGCTTGTGACCTTGAACTTTAGCCCCGATAATTACCATTTAAAAGGCGGCTACAGATCTTTCCGTTTTCACCTCAATTTCAAACTGATCAATCACCTCATAACCAGAAACCTTCTTCTCCATTAATTGTACGGAGTGCCGACCACTTTGTTCAAATATGTACTGAATCTCTGCCTGATCTACCTGAATGGTTTTTTCTTTTCCTAATACCAGTAAATAAGATTCCGAGGGATCAAGATCACGAAGAGAAATTTGCGTGGGTAATCCTACTTCTGCAGCATTGTCAATGCTAATGAAGGCTTGATAGCCCGGAGCTTGATCGTATTGGAATGTCATTTCTTTTGAAGGTGCTTGATTGGCATTCAGAAAAAAAACAATGCCCAGAATACCAACTAAGAGCATGATAACCAATAGGCTAGATTCAAGCTTACGGTTTGTTTTTGGTGTAGTTTCGTGTTTCATGTGAAAAAATTAAGCAGTTGACGTATTGATGTTTGGGTGTAGTTTGGGACATATCTATCCCAGTTGGATCAGGTGCGTAAGCCCGTCCAAGTCTAAATCTTTTAAGCAATAGAGTTCCAGTCCTCGAAGCTGTAGCTTTGAGGACAAAGGGTTTACATGACCAAACTTTCCGAGTAGATATAGATTCCCTGTTTCCTGCCAGGCAATGGACAGCAATCGAAATTTAGGATCTGAAAATAGGGGAACTGCCTCCAGCGTGTCCCGCGATCACACAGCGCCTAAATGAGAAACCATTCTAGTGTTAGGAAAACATAGTGTAGCAGAAAAGTCAAGAAGGTATCACTTAGTGCATCAAGTACAGGAAGAACCTGAAGCTAGCGTCGATGACGCTTCATAGTGAATGGTTGGATGTTCGATAGAGGTGTAGTTCTATCTGACATCAAAAAAGCTTATATCCTGATACCCTCAGAAATCTTCCGACAACTGGACAAGCTATTGTATGACTTTAGATAGTGCGATTTCCTATCATTCTGCCAACAGGACTTGTCAAGTCTTGGTCAAGTGTAAATATCTAAGAAAGCGGACGGCTAGAAAGCGCTAGCCACATTGATCTCAGATATAAGAAGGAGCATAAGCATTCGCTCCGAGGTGAATAGGAACCCAACTTGTAGTGTGGAGAAATAACCACCGAGGAAAGATAAGTGAACAGGGTGGCCTTGCCGATAAGTAAAGTAAGTTGATGCGTAAATAATGTTTCATAGTCAAAAAAAGTTTTTGCGTTATAGCAAAGATAAAATATATAAGTAAAAGTTATAATGTTTAACTGTTTTTTTTGCCGCTTTGTTTCAAACCCTCTCTTACAATTGTTTGGTGAAAGGCTTTGCAAATGTGTTTCTGGTATATATCAATTCAAATTGCGTGCCAAACTGTTATTGAGATCAATAGATATTTAAAGAAAAATTAATTTGAGGGAGATACAGACCTGAGGAATAAGTGTCACTCCTCAGGTCTGAAGGTATAGGCTCTAGTAGCCTTTAGCGTCATCGTCGGGGTTCCGGCGATCGCCAACTCCTTGCAAGGACCCGTCCTGTAAGCGATGAATGGCTTTGATTACGGCCATATAATTTACCTCATACATTTGATGACCCAAGGCCTTCAATTTTTCTTTTAACTCCTCCTTTATACCATTTTTCTCGATCAAAATTCGATCCGGTAGCCATTGGTGGTGGAATCGACTGGCATTTACCGCAGCCTCTAAGTCCATGCCGAAAGCTGCCACATTCAAAAAGACTTGGAATACGGCCGTAATGATGGTTGAACCTCCAGGAGCTCCGATCACCATGAATAATTCTCCATCCTTCTCAATTATGGTGGGAGTCATAGAACTGAGCATTCTTTTACCTGGTTGAATGGCATTGGCTTCAGCTCCAACTAAACCAAATTGATTGGGAACCCCCGGCTTGGAACTGAAGTCATCCATTTCATTATTCAAGAAAAAGCCAGCCTCATCGACCCAGACCTTACAGCCGAAGTTCGAGTTCAATGTGGTGGTCAAAGAAACAGCATTGCCATCCTTGTCAACCACAGAGCTATGGGTAGTTTCAAAGCTTTCCTTAATTTGACCTTGGAAAGCCCCGGCGAGAATATCTGAGCTTAAGGACGCTTTCTTCGGCGAAAAATTGGCCATGCGCCCTTCTACATATTCTTTAGAAAGTAGAGAATCTATAGGAACCGGATAAAAATCCATGTCCCCCAGGTGTTGCGATCGATCTGCATATGCTCTTCGTTCTGCCTCTACCATCAAGTGGATAGTGCGTGGATCATGGAAGCCCCAATCTTCGATTGGATAGTCCTCCACCATCTTTAACAATTGCAAAAGGGCTACGCCACCACTGGAAGGAGGTGGCATAGAAATGACTGTATAATCCTTGTATTGCCCAGTTACAGCTGCACGCCACTGGGCTCGATACTTCGCTAAATCTCTTCTGCTAATGATGCCATTCCCCTCTTTCATTTCCTTGACAATGGCTTTAGCGACCTTGCCCTTATAGAAGCCTGCCCGCCCCTTCTGCTGAATTCTAGTCAAGGTTTGTGCAAGTAAGGTCTGCTTCAAAATATCCCCTTCTTTCCAATTTTCCTTAATGAAAGGATTCGGATCGTCATTTACAGCTTTGAAATCGTCTTGAAAACGATTTAAGCGAGCGGCTTCGGTCTGGCTGACTGGATAGCCATTTTCTGCTAACTCGATGGCGGGTTGAATCAATTGCTGAAATGGAAGTTTCCCATATTTTTCATGGGCTTGGATTAAACCATCTACCGTTCCGGGTACTCCAGCAGCTAAATGCCCCTTTGTACTTAGTCCTGGAACAATATTTCCTGCCTGATCCAAATACATATTTCGATGTGCCTTTCGAGGGGCCTTTTCGCGGTAATCTATGGTAGCTGTTTCCCCATTGTTCAGGCGGATCACCATAAAACCTCCTCCTCCGATATTCCCTGCTCTAGGATAGACCACTGCTTGTGCAAACTGCACGGCGATGGTAGCGTCTATGGCGTTGCCTCCCGCTTTCAGAATGGCTAGACCAACCTCGCTGGCTAGGGGGTGCGGTGAGACCACCATAGCTTGCGATCCAAGCGCGTTTTTATTACTGCTGTAACCTAATTGCTGAGCAAATAAGGTAGAGGAAGAAAGGCTGATTACAAGAAAAAAAACAGAAAAAAATATGCTGCATCTAATTTTTGGCATGATGGTTGCTTGAGTGATGAATATAATTTATAAAAGTCTGGTAATTAGGTCTCCATAAAAATTTTGCGGTCAGTTCGGCGGAGTCAGTATCTATGTGCAAAACACAGTGATACACGATCCATAGTGCCCGAAAACCTAGTTGCCAGTATGCGTTTCTAAGCCGCTTGCACAGAGTAGTTAGCAAAAAATACGCGCTGAAGTTCGTAAACGGCTTGGATTCTGGCAAATCATAGACCATTAAAGTGGTTTGTAACAAACAGATTACAAGATTAAAGTAATAGTGTTCTAGGCGTAATCCCATGATAGTTTGGAAAGGAATAAAATGGGAAAAACTGTATTGGGTCTGAAAAGTTTTCTCTCTTCCGACTGGGATTACGCCCTTTTTTAAGAAGCTGTTTGAATTTGACAATTTGGTTGTGTTATGACCCTTTTTCTGCCACTCTTCGGCTTTTTTTCGTCACGTAGCGCCGCTATGTTCCTCAAAAAGAGCCTCAATTGGCAAAAAATATGCCTATAACAAATTCCAAATGCCAGCTTCAAACAGCTCCTAAGACATGAAACAAATTTTATATACGGTTTTGGAATAAGAATTGGTTAATTATTTACTGGCTTGATTTGGCGCCACTTTCTATGGGAGAGTGGCGCTTTTTAATTTGGGGCATCATTGACTTTGTGAAATTAAATTTTTATATTATGTTTTGAGAGTGCAAAAAATATGGTAGACTGTTTTGAACGGCAGCGCCAGCCTCTCCCACATAGATAAGATAGATTCAGCACATTGGCATTGAGATGCCTGTACCGCAACCAAACTAGTACCTACCGCCTTACGTTTCTTCGGAAAATCGTCGAATTACTGCTATCAATTTCTACTTGTCCAGACCAGTGGACAAAAACAATACTTCCCCGGCACAATTTGTCCAGAGCTCACGAACTCTGGATTACAAGCAAACTGTTTGACTCTTGTATGTATAGAAGCCAAACTTGGATTGCGATATAGGGAAGTACCAAAATCTATACGTATGAAACGCATTTTAACCTCTTTATTCCTAGTAGCTATAAGTTGTACTCTATTTGCACAATCTAAGAATCTTAAGGCAGAAGAAGTGGCCATTAAGAACGTGATTGAAAACGAGTCTAAGCATTTTTGGGCCCGGGACTTTCAGAGTTGGAAGAAGCTTTGGGTGCATACCGATTATGCCGTTTGGCTTGCTGCTTCGCGTGATGGTATCCGTCAATATCAAGGATGGAAAGCTTGGAGTAATAATGTGAAGGAATTTTTTGCTGAAAACCCAGAACCAAAGACCTACATTGGGGAGGTTACGAAAACAGATTTTCGATTTAGGATCTATGGAGATGGAGCTTGGGTTTCCTTTGTCCAAGATAACGAAGGAACGGGGACCTTGGAAACCAGAATCCTGGAGAAGCGCAACGGAAAGTGGAAGATTGCTATGGCCCAAATTATACATGATGCCAACGAAGAACTTGTCATTGAAGGCCCCGGAACAGAATAAAGCAGTTTACGTGTGATTGCCGATGCGGCGATCAAATTGGAACACAAAAAATAACTGATAAGTAGTACGACAATAGTCATTGTGGAGTTTATGGTGTGTATTTGATAGCTAGGCGAGGCAGCAAAATCGAACACTTGTCTCGCCCTTCTGCAGCGGGAAGATCTTTGCTATCAAACCTACCCGCTGAAAGGATAGACGAAAAAGATACAACAGAAAACAAGAGTATCTATTGTTGAACTACCTAAGCATGTCTTGACAATTGCAAGGCATGCTTTGTTTTTTAATGGCTTAACCCATTCCCATTCTTTCCTTTCGGTCGAGTAAAACTTATCTGCTCTTAGCTCCCCTTTTCTCCTTGCACTTCTACCAGCCAAACTTTTAATCGAGGTTACACTAAGGAGCCAAGTGGAACCTGATACCGTAAGAAATTTGATGAAAAGTACTTTGGAGAGACCAATGGCAAGCGGTGATCCTTAGTCTTCTTCTAAAGTAGGACCTTGGATGAGAATTTTAATACCATTATTGTGCTTGCTTTTACCTTGGATAGCACTAGCCACAGCAAATATTATTGATCGCTCAGAAACAGTGGGGGCAAAAAAGGAGATGATCAGATGGGGAGGCACTACTGATACCCATAGCCGGGCGATTGATATACTTTGCGATCGATCAATTAAGCTGGTGATTACCTTACAAGCTGCAGGTGTACACCCAAGGATAGGCTGGAACAAGACTAAAATAGGGTAAAAGTAGGCGCTGTTGAATTTCAATTGTAGCCGGCTTCTAGATAAACGAAAGACTAAAACAAGTAAACATGTTCAATTGGTACACGCTGTTTCTCGCTCCTTTGCTGTTGTTCATAGGAGGGTGCAGTTCTCATGGGGAACCCACCGACAATCGACCCAATATTCTCTACATCTTGGTCGATGATATGGGGTATTCTGATCTCAGCTGCTACGGTTCTGAGATTAACACACCCAACCTAGATCGTCTGGCCTCCAAAGGAATGCGTTTTACTAAATTCTATAACGCAGCTAGGTGTTGTCCATCCCGAGCCTCCTTACTCACGGGACTCTATCCACATCTAGCAGGAATGGGTTCTATGACGCAGAACTTTGGCCGTCCCGCTTACTTAGGTTATTTGGGGGAAAATACGACAACCATTGCTGAGGTATTAACCAATAATGGATATCACACTTATCAAGTTGGAAAATGGCATGTAGGGGATGATCGTAAAGACTGGCCAGATAAAAAAGGGTTTGGACAGCATTTCACTTTCTTGAATGGGGCAAGTAGCTATTACAACCTTCAACCTTACCGAGTAGGGGGAGATTCTATGAAAATGGCCTGGAATGGGACGCGTTTCCGACCCGGAAAGGATTTCTACATGACCGATGCTTTTTCTGATCACGCGGTTGATTTTATTGATCAAAACAGAGAAAAGCCCTTCTTCATGTATTTGGCTTACACCGCTCCGCACTGGCCGCTGCACGCTTTGCCGGAAGACATTGGCAGGTATAAAGGAAAGTATATGATGGGATGGGATAGTTTACGACTACAGCGATGGAAGAAAATGAAATCCCTTCAAGTGATCGGGGAAGATACGCCCTTATCTGAACGATCGCCTGATCTGCCTGCTTGGGAGGAAATCACTCCAGAAGATCGAGTTACTTGGGATATCCGGATGGCTTTGTACGCAGCTGTTATCGACCGAATGGATCAGGGGATTGGTCGAATTGTCAAGAAATTGAAGGAAAAAGGAGAACTCGAGAACACTTTAATCGTCTTCCTTTCGGATAATGGGGGAAGTCCAGAGCGCATGTTGAATACTTCCCACCCCACCGATGGAGAACCCGGCTCTGTGACTTCATTTCCTACCTACTGGGCGCACTGGGCCAATGTGAGCAATACACCTTTCCGCTTCTATAAAGGTTGGGTGCAGGAGGGCGGCATTGCTACCCCTTTCATAGTGCATTGGCCGGCGATGGTATCTGAAGGGACTATCAACCACGAAACTCTGGGACATATCATGGACCTCCTGCCCACTGCCCTGGATGCAGCAAATGTGACTTACCCATCTGAATTAGCAGGACGGCAGATCATTCCCACTACAGGACAATCACTTCTTCCAGCTTTACGGGGGGAGAAACAAGCTGGGCATGAGACACTTTTTTGGGAACATGAAGGGGCCAGAGCGGTCAGAAAGGGAGATTGGAAGCTCGTAGCCAATAACTATGATATCTCATCGACCTCTTGGGAAAGGAATGGCCAATGGCGTTTGTTCAATCTAAAAGATGATCCGGCTGAGCTAGATGATATAATAGGAGAAAATACTGAATTGGCGGAGGAACTGATACAAACCTATGAGGATTGGGCAAAATCTGCTGGAGTTCTATCTCCACAAGAATTTGTGGATATGAAAGTAGAGTTCAAAAAAAGACAAGTTCAAAAGTGATTGGAGAGCGTCTATATTCACAAGGATCAATATCCATGAGACAGTTACTATATATTGGGATTTTAATGTTGACCGTACTGGCTTGTCATGAAATCCCACCGGCAAGCATAGAGCCGGATAGATATGAAATGCGGGGATGGAATGTTTTGTCCTCACATTATGCGAACGGCACCCGCACCATAGATTCCGCTGCGGTCTATGGGGCTAATTACCTTGAACTTAGTCATTACCAACTCTGTCATTATCTAAAGGACCTCCGGAATGATAAGAATCGTTTGGCAGTAAATACCCTTGCGGAAAAAGCGCATGATAAGGGCATAGAAAAGGTGTTTCTTTGGGATCATGCCTTCTACGAAATGGATTATTATCCTGATCATTTTAAAGTGCCAGCAGATGCTACTGAAGATTTTCGACATCACGCCAAACACTTTGAGGGAGGAGTTAATGAGCAACTAAATCTGGATGATCCTGACTTCTGGCAGTGGGTGTATCAGGATTACGACAGCTTACTGGCCTTGGCGCCTGACATTGACGGGATCACACTTACCTTCATTGAAACCGGGACCTACGTCATTTACCAACATTCGGAACATCTGAAAACCAATGGCGAAAAGATTGCTGCCCTAGTTGATTCTTTGGCGGGTTTTTTCATTGATCAAAAAGGCCTCGATCTCACGATAAGAACCTTTATATATAACCAATTCGAGAAAGAGGCGATCATTGAGGCCTTACAGCGCATCCAACATCCTGGCATTCGCGTGATGATGAAAATGGTGCCGCACGACTGGTTTATGACCTATCCTTATCAGGACTTTGTGGAGGAGATTCCTTTCCCGGTTATCATTGAATATGATGGGGGAATGGAATACGCCGGCGAGAATATTATTGCTAATCCTTTTGTGCCGTATTTCCGAGAGGCCTTTTTGCATTATCATCAGTTCGACAATGTCATTGGCTATTGTATCCGGGCAGATCGTTTTGAAGAAACTACGGCTGTAGGAACCCCTGGAGAAATCAACTTTTATGCGCTTTCTAAGCTAGTAGAAGACCCAAGCTTATCGGCTGATGAGATTACCAAGAACTTCCTAAGTAAAAACTATGGACCAGAAAGCGTACGCTGGTTAAAGCCGGCCTTTGATTCTGCTTGGAATGTCATCATGGCTTCGATGTATACCTTAGGACTCCACCAGGCCAATCACTCCCGCCTTAACTTTCACCGACAAACCATCTATCAAACCCATACGACAGGGGAGTGGTATCGACCTGATGAGCAGATGCGATTCATCAAGCATGGCGTAAATAAGTGGTTTCACAATTACAAGGATATAGTGGATGGATTGGCCTTCCCAGCGCATAAGGCCGATACCGCAGCCTTGATCCGAGATTTAGCCTGGGTGGTGGATAGTAATTGGTTGGTACCAGAGGAGCGCTTTACGATTGAATTGTTCGAGGATATGTTAACTGAAAAGCAATATGCGATTAATCTGGCCAAGCAAAACCTTGCCTTGGTAGTGGAAGCTTTACCTTATATCAAGGATACTAAGACGGGGCAAGACCTTTTCCACACTTTCGAAAGAAACTTACTCTTTACTAAGGAGCGAAAAGCCATCATGCAAGCGGTCTTTGGCTAACGCTTGTGGTGCAAGGATAAGGCCTTTCGAACGGACGAATTGCTACAACTGATTTGGGAAGGTTTGATACAAGGAGATTCACTGATCAACGCTATGGAGAACTATCCCGTGCATGTGCCTTTGGGACAGTGGAGATGGCACCGGGATCGAGAAGCCTTCGACTATTATAGGCAGACCATAACCAAAGATGGATGGGAATCTCTAGGGATCAAACGAGAGATTCTACCACCTTTGCAGTAAGCTGTGTCGAGATTGCTATTTTAAAATTCAAATTGCCATGAAGAAATCTCAGTCTCGCCTATTTCCGTTCCTTATCCTCAGCCTACTTGTTGGCCAATCTATTTGGATGAGGCCCCCCTGGAGTTGCATAATTGTGCGAAAGAGTTTCCTCATATTTTAGCCGAACTAGAAGAGATTATCAAAAAGGAACACTCACCAAGACCTTCTTGGCCACTCAAAAGTGAGTTGGATTTTTGGGATCAATAAACAGGCAAGGAATAGTTTGATAATAAAATTTTAAAAATTATATATAATATACTTGTTTGTGTTTAATAGAATGACTACATTTGATATATCAGCGGGCGAAACAATCCCGTCATACCACATGGTTCTCATCTAAAAATAGAAAGACAGTATTTCTCCCCTCCTACAAATGCTGTTTTATTTTCACTAAGAATACAATAGAATTGCAACTATCGACCAAGTTGGTCGTATAGATTATTGATCCTTTCAAACACTATGTCCGAATCAGATATCTGAAAATGAAATGCTCTTAGAACTTCAGGGCATGGAGAATCGACCTTCCTCGGACTAACTTCACTAAGAAAATAGACTTGAATTAAATTCTTGATTGACAGCTGCAGTCAAGAACAGTAATATACCCCCTAAATATAGCTTGCTAAAACAATACGCTTACGTGTTGTCCTAACAGGCAAGATCCGTCGCCAACTCAATACATGCAACACACTAAGGTGGTTTGAATTCAACTAATCATTGCTTCTTTAAGACGGGCAATGACAACTAATGCTTTATCTAACACCAAACTAAGTTGAACACATGAAGCGTATTTCCGCGATCACCACCGTATGTACAGTATTGCTATGTTGGACTGTCGGACTAACAGCCCAGCCAACACAACTGTGGCATACCATTTCAAAAGAACAAGCTCCTTCTAAGGTTAACAAAGAGAAAGAAACGAATGAAGCCAGGAGGCTTCAACTTGACTTCGAGGCTTTCAGAACATTACTGTTTAGCATCGTAAACGATCAACGGGCAGTGGTAGAATTGCCATTGCCGAATGGACAAAACGAAAAATTTAGACTGAAAAATGCCTCCATCATGGTGGAGGGACTCGCAAAGAAGTATCCAGGGATCCGTTCATACGCCGGCCAAGGCATAGACGACCCGAGTGCTACTGTGAGATTGGATGTGAGCCATAAAGGCGTCCATGCCATGATTTCTTCAGGGACAATGCCAATGGTGTTAATCGATCCCTTGAATAGTAAGGATGAGAACATTTATCAATCCATTTATAAACCGGCGGCCTCGGCCTCCAAACACGAGCATTTTCATTGCTCCTATAGCCCCATGAACGATGAAGCCCTTCCAAGGTTCTTTGGAGGGCTTCAAAAAACTAACCTCTGTACTTATAGAACTTATCGAATGGCCCTGGCCTGTACGGGCGAGTATGCGGACTTCCATGGTGGAACAGTCCCGGATGTACTGGCGGCTATGAACACCACGATGACCCGTGTAAACGGGATCTTGGAACGAGACCTTAATATCACTTTGGTCCTTGTGGAAAATAATGATCAGCTGATCTTCTTAGATGCTGAAACTGATCCTTATACCAATGGTAGTGGTAGTGCGATGCTGGAACAAAATCAGACCACCTGTGATGATATTATTGGTTCGGCCAATTACGATATAGGCCATGTATTCAGTACCGGAGGTGGCGGTGTGGCCTATCTCGCTTCCATGTGTAAGCCGTATAAGGCCGGTGGTGTCACGGGACAACAGATTCCACAGGGTGATGCCTTTGATATTGATTACGTTACACACGAAATCGGACATCAATTAGGTGCTAATCACACACAAAATAATGACTGTAATAGATTTGCCAATGCAGCAGTAGAACCAGGTAGTGCATCTACGATAATGGGATATGCGGGTATTTGCTCCCCCAATGTACAATCCAATTCTGATGCCTACTTTCATGCCTTTAGTATCCAAGAGATCAATGCCTATCTGGATTCCAATACAGGAAGCAGCTGTGCTCAGGCTTGGGATAATGGGAATAGCCGTCCCTCCATCACAACTATGATAAACTACACCATTCCGGCTAGTACCCCTTTTGTTCTATCGGCCTCGGCCTCTGATCCTGATGGCGATGGACTGACCTATTGTTGGGAACAAATGGACCGAGAAATCGCTTCCATGCCCCCCCAACCCGGTAATACGGTCGGTCCTTGTTTTCGTTCACTCGCTCCCAGCACAGAACGATATCGTTATTTCCCAAATATGCATGATTTGCTCCACAACGAGCAGAGTGCATGGGAAGTCCTTCCTTCAGTTTCACGCACTTTGAACTTCAACTTAACCGTACGAGATAATCAACTAGGAGGTGGGTGTATTGCTCAGTCGACAGCCGAGGTAGAAGTAATTGACACTGGCGCTCCTTTCCAAGTTTTGGAGCCGAATGGGATGAATACCTGGGTGGCCCAAACTGCGCAGCAGATACGTTGGGATGTAGCAAGTACGGATCAAACACCAATCCTTACTTCACATGTTGATATCCTGTTGTCTGTTGATGGTGGACATCACTTTGATATCATCCTGGCAGAACACACCCCAAATGATGGATTGGAAGAAGTGATTGTGCCGAATGCGATCGGGGATAGTTTGCGCATTATGATCAAGGCAGGAGACAATATCTTTTTTGATATTTCTGACCAAAATTTCACCATAGAAGGCCCTCAAGCACTCACGGTTGATGTATCTGATAGCCCTATTACTTGCGCGGGGGCATCTGATGCCAGCCTATCTGCGGAAGCTTTCGGTGGCCAGGCTCCCTATTCCTATGAGTGGTCTACTGGTGGACAAGGCTCTTCAATCGAAGACCTTGGCCCCGGACAATATAGCTTGACGATAACGGATGAAGAGGGGAGTATTGTCACGGAGACAATTCAAATTGACACCTTAAAGCCCCTACAAATAGTTCTCTCGGCAGCAGACTTAAGCTGCAATGAAAGTAACAGTGGGAGTCTGCTAGCTACCGTTTCTGGAGGGATTCCTCCGTATGAATTTGATTGGACAGGCCCGAACAACTACGCCGGAAATGGAGCTTCCATTTCAGGACTAGCTGGTGGGACTTATCAGCTGGTCGTGACGGATCATAGGTCTTGCCAGGAAATTGCCACTATTGCATTATTTGATCCGAATACTCGATTTTACTACGATGCAGATAAGGATGGGTATGGAGATCATACCAAGTGGTTAGATGCCTGCTTTGAACCAGAGGGTTATGTCAAACTAGATGGAGATTGCGAAGATGATAATAGTCATGTCAACCCAGGGGTGAAGGAGGTCTGCGATGGCGTCGATAACAATTGTGACGGGCAAATAGATGAAGGATTTGACAGAAGCTGGTATTATCTGGATGCCGATGGTGATGGCTATGGAGACCCTGCACAAGGCATTTTGGCTTGTGTCATACCACCCAATTATACGGTTAATGATCAAGACTGCCAGGATTCAGACAACTCGATTTACCCTGGCGCTCCAGAAATCTGTGATGGTCTAGACAATGATTGCGATCACCTAATAGATGAAGGTGGTTGCCGTCTAACCATGGAACATGGAAACTTAAAGCGAATGGGTGGAGATTGGCAAAGGATACACCTGCAACAGGATTACGAATCCATGGTAGTGATTACGAATGTCATCCTATCCTCCGAGAGTCAGAAACCAGTGGTCACTAGAATCAGATCGGTAGATCACAATTCTTTTGAAGTAAAACTACAGAACCCGGCAGGGGAGGAGGTAGATGGCCACTACGCTTTAACCTATTTTGTGGTCGAAGAAGGTACATATACTGAGGCAGAGCATGGAATTAATTTGGAGGCACATAGAATGGAGTCTAGTACCATTTCTTCTATAGAATCTTGGCAGCTGGAGCCACAGGCCTACAGCAACAACTATCAACAACCGGTGGTACTCGGACAAGTGATGTCTTACAATGATCCGAAATGGTCGACTTTTTGGTCGTCATCGATCGGCGATCGTGCCAGTGCTGCGGACATTCTCGGTTTCTCGATTGGCAGACATGTGGGCGAGGATCCAGATACTGACCGGCTACCCGAAACCGTAGGTTATGTGGTGATTGAGGCAGGAATGTATGAAATAGATGGCACGCACTTCTACGCCAAGTTGGGAGATGATTCGGTGCGTGGTGTTAGTAATAGTAGTATCGGATATCCTTATGAAACACCCCTAGGACAATTAGATTGTGCAGTGGCTAGTATAGCTACGATGAAGGGACTAGATGGTGGTTTCCCGGTGCTTTTCACAGAAGATCCATTTGGTCAGCGCAGCAAGCTCATGCTTGCCATTGACGAAGATCAAATCGTAGATATGGAAAGAAGTCATGATGGTGAACGAGTTTCTTTCCTGGCTTTTGGCCACCCTGCGCCTGCTATAAGCTATTGCGAAGTAGGTGCAACCAGTTCCGAGTACGAATGGATTGAGTCTCTTAGTATTGGTGATCTTACCCATCAAAGCGGAAATAACGGTGGTTACGGAGATTTCACTGATATGGAGATCTACGCCGCTCATGGAGAAGAAGTCTTGTTTAGCCTAATGCCAGGGACTGCTACTCACAACTATCCTGAATACTGGAACATCTGGATTGACTACAATCAAGATGGCGATTTTATGGATGAGGATGAGGCCGTGCTTCAGTTGGAAGCACACCGAGGAATGTATATTGACCAGTTCCAAGTCCCTGATTTTGCCAAGCTTGGACCGACCAGGATCAGGAT
>CAJXPD010000157.1 GCA_913057785.1 uncultured Lewinella sp.
AATCCCCCGGTTGAACTATTATTCCTTAAAAGGCATTATATTTAGAAAAAGCAGAAACCAAATTGGGTGTAAAAACAGCGATTTTCTACCTCCAATTTTCATCCTCTGTATCAAATATCTACCATGAGAAAAGCTTTCATGATTGAATTCGACCTCCCACAAGTCTTCACGGAAGAATTTATGGCGTTGATCCCTAAGCAGCGTTATGTTCTGAACGAACTCATGAGCCGTGGCGACGTGCAGTCCTATTCTTTAGCACTTGACCGCTCCAGGCTTTGGATGATTGCCGTTGGGGAAACAGAATTTGAGGTCATGGAATTGATCGAGCAATTGCCGCTATCCATTTTCATGACGCCGGATATCTCAGAATTGATGTTCCACAATACAGCCAGTCTCTCTTTGGAGTTTTCTCTTAACTAATAAACGTCTACCATCGTTATTGCAGGCCATCGAAAACCTGTTCCTTCCCTTGCCATCTCTATCTCTACATGATAGCACTCGCCAGCAAGGTGCTAGCAGTGCTAAGTTATTCCACCACATCATATAGTCAATTTTTTTCCTAGAATCAGCATTTGCTTAATAGTCTTTCACGGTATTCTCCGCTGAAAACTTTAATACTTTTGTGGCTTTATTTTACACGTACCTAAAATCCAATGTAATATGAGAAAAAGAATCGCCCTTGATATGGATGAGGTGATCGCAGATATTGAACCCAAATTTCTTGATCTATATGAACGCGAAGTAGGTAAAAGGTTGACAAAGGCAGACCTTTATGGCAAGAAGGTGTATCACTTTGAAGGGGCTAAACACGTTCGAAGATTCTTGTTTGACAAAGGCTTCTTTCGAGATCTGGGGGTAATGCCCGATAGTCAGGAAGTTGTTGCTGAACTAATGGAGCATTATGATGTTTTTATCACGACTGCAGCTATGGAATTCCGAAACTGTCTAGAGGACAAGTATGACTGGCTTCAGGAACATTTTCCAAAAATTCATTGGAAAAACTTTGTGTTTTGTGGTGATAAGAGTATTCTTCGTGCTGATTATATGATTGACGATCACGTCCAAAACTTAAGATCTTTTACCGGTAAAGGCCTATTGTTTTCCGCCTCACATAATATGAATTCAAAAGAATTCACTCGCGTCAACAACTGGTTAGAGGTAAGGGATTTCTTTCGGGCGGAACGAGCAAAAGAATAGATGAAAGGATTCTGGGAACATAAGTTAGTGCAGTTATTTGTTCTAAAAGCAAAGTATGCTACTACCAGTGCTGTTGCCACTGCACTAGAATATGTGATCTTTGGGATTTTGAAATACCAGGGATTCACAGGAACCTATGCACACATTATTTCGTATGCCTGTGGAATGGTGTTCAACTTTCTCCTGCAGAAACGTTTCATCTTTGACCTGAAGCGATCAGTCAGTACAGCATTTTTGATGGCGATGCTGGTATCCTTGGGAGGAATGGCCTTGAGCACTGGCATCTTTGTAGGGCTAACACAATGGGAATGGTTTCACAATAACGACTATATCGCAAAACTGATCGCTACCGGGATCGTATTTTTTTACAACTTTTACCTGAAGCGTTTTGTTTTTGAAAAGAAATTTATCTAAGCTCATGACTAAACTGCAACACCTTCTATTCACTCTTTTCCTCTTTTCTATTTCCTTCTTATCCGCCCAGGAGAACTTGAGTCTTTCTCAGGCCATTGCCAAGGGCTTGGTTAACAATTACCAAATACAAATTGCCGAAAAAAGTATTGAACAGGCGCAGATTCAAGATGATTGGGCCGTCGCAGGAGGATATCCTATAATCGACTTCAATATAGCTTCCAACAATAGTTACCGAAACACAGATAATCCAGCCAGTTTTTTAATTAGTCAAGATGCAGTGACAACCATCTTCACGCCTAGTGTTGATTTGAATTGGACGATCTTCAACGGTCATCGAGTAAAACTAAGTAAGCAGCAATTGTCTGAGCAGGTCAAATTGAATCAGGCCAATCTGCAGATAGCGGTAGAAGGAAGCGTTCAGCAAATCATCTTGGCCTACTATGCTGCCTTGATTCAAGCGGAGCAACTGGAAGTAGTCGATGAGGTGCTGGCAGTATCACGGGATAGAATTGGATACCAGAAGATCCGACAAGAATTTGGTCAAGCGGGTACCTTCGAATTGCTACAGAGCCAAGATGCTTACCTAAATGACTCCATCAGTTTCATGAATCAACAGAACGCCTATCAGAATGCCTTGCGCGATCTGAAGTTGGCCATGGGGGTAGATGACTTAAATACGCAATATCGACTTACTGATATTTTGATAGATGACGCCCCAGACTACGAGCTGGCAACGCTTCAACAACAAATGTTAGCGAATAACCGAAATCTACAGCTCCTATTCGTCAACCGCGAATTGGCGAATCTAGGCACTAAGATTCAAGAGTCTAGCCTGAAACCAACGCTTAATCTTCGATCTGGCCTAATCTATGACATCAACTATACGCAAGGTTCTCAGACTTTCAGAAGTTTTGCACCAGGGCAGGCACCGACATCTGACGAAATCCCCAGAGTAGCAGCGAGGACCTTCACGGGCTACGCTAACCTTACCGGGACTTACACCCTCTTCGATGGGGGAGCCAGGAAGCGTAATATTGAAGCCGCTCAAATCAATGAGATGATTACACAATTGGATATTCAAGATCTGAAGCGGCAATTGAATGCTCAATTAGAAAATACTTACGCTACCTATAATACCCAAAAGGAGTTGGTCAAAGTAGCGGGTCAGCTCGTAGAAAATGCCCGTCAAAACCTCAATATTGCTGAAGAACGATTCCGGGGAGGCCTCATCAATTCCTTTGACTACCGGGCTATACAATTGAACTTCATCAATGCCAATCAGGCGAAGCTCAACTCCATTTTCAACCTAAAAACGACCGAAACAGCCCTTACTCAATTGATCGGAGGACTTACCCGTTAGTAGGAAATTTAGTTCCTAATACTTTGCGACGGATTGTTTCACGAGGCTTAATAAGCAGACCTTTTGTGATCTTGGGAAACTTTTGAATTGAGCTTACTGTGTGCACCTTTGACGCAGGCCGCTCCCCTAGTTGATTCGTTTCCGTGTACCCTCATTAATGGTTCCGCTTTCATTCTTCTGTAAAACAGGATAAAGTAAAGTCTACATCCGAAAAAACGGGACCTCGGTAGAAGAAAGCCACACCACTTTCCGTTTTGAATTATATTTGTCTAAAACAATCATCATGGCTAAAAAGTATAAATTAACAGGCTTCTCTCGTTTTCTAGTAGTAATGTTATTCCTCGTCCCTGGTGCCTACATTGGAGCCTCTTACTATAATGGTGAAGATGGTATCCAAAATATCAAAGAATTAATCGGCATTGAAAGTGGACAAAGCAGCACTTCTACCAGTACCAGTACACCTGACGCCCCGTCCACTCCTTCCACCCCAACCACAAGTTCTACCACTGAGGAACTTCCAAGTGATGTGAAAATGTTGCAGGATGAGCTAACTGATCTACGCAGAAGAATTGAGGCGATGGAGCGAGAAAACAAAGAACTTAAGGATCAAGTTTTTGACAAAAATGAGGAGATCGTTGAGCTTCAACGCAAGCTTCGCGGTGAGTAGCTTATATTTTTTTTGAAATAATATGTTACAATTCAGGTGGGATGTAAACAAAAGTCAGTTAAATAGTTATTTTTGCTAATTATACCAAATGCGGTTCAAAAATAATGAGGTTTACCGTTTTGTCGGTTCTTGTCTTTTGTTTGATCCCTACGATATTGTTCTCTCAAAGCCAAACATGGGAAGGAGGGTTATCTTTTGGCGGAATGAACTATACCGGTGACCTAGTAAAGTCCACCTTCCCTAATGTACAAGAGACCAATACCTGGATCAGCATTTATGCCAGCCGACGACTCCGGGAACAACTCGCCATTCAAGCCCACCTAGGTACAGGTACCATCTCTGGCGATGATAGAAATTACGAAGACCGTAAACTCCGAAGCTTCTACTTCCAAACACAAATCGTGGAACTTCAAGTACGCCTTCAATGGTACCCCTTCCAAGTTCCAGGACAAGGTGAAAAACGATTTAATCCATATGGGTTTGGTGGCATTGGCTTATTCTATTTGTCCCCAGATGCCACCCTTAATCGTGCAAAACTTCCCAATTTGCGGGAAGCCATAGAGTTTGACCAAAATAACTTACCCAGTCAAATTCAACCCGCCCTCCCTTTCGGTGTTGGCCTAGATTTCCAACTCAATCGACGTGTCAAACTCGGTTTGGAAGCCGATCTCAGACTTACAACGACCGACTATTTAGATGGGGTGAGTCAGGCAGGTAATCCCGAGGGAAATGACTGGTATGGCAGTCTTAGTTTCAAGTTAGGCTATCGTTTCGGCAAAAGTGATAGGGATGGAGATGGCATCGTCGATCAACGAGATGGTTGTCCCGATTGGGCCGGCCCCGCGGAACTGGGAGGATGTCCTGATTCCGACGGCGACGGAATTACAGACCTAAGTGATCTCTGCCCCACTATTAAGGGCGATGGCTCCGTAAGTGGCTGCCCAGATCGAGATGGAGATGGTGTACCAGATCCTGACGATCGTTGTCCAGATATCGCTGGACATTTTCAGACCGGAGGTTGCCCTCTAAATGATCGAGATAATGATGGTATCCCAGACCAAGACGATCCTTGTCCCCTACAATTTGGTCCTCCGGAACGGCAAGGCTGCCCGCTAATTGACTCGGATGAGGATGGTTTATTGGATGAAGATGATCATTGCCCAGATCAATACGGGCTAGCGATATTTCAGGGATGTCCTGATACCGACGGAGATGGAATACAAGATCGAGAAGATAAATGTCCAACGCTCTTTGGTTTGTATTCCCAGCAAGGCTGCCCCTTGCAGATTAGTGCGGAAGACCAAGCTAAGACGCTGAACCGACAAGTATTAGTATTTACAAGTGCTAGTACAAGTATTGAACGC
Source organism: uncultured Lewinella sp. (assembly GCA_913057785.1). Classification (GTDB taxonomy): domain Bacteria; phylum Bacteroidota; class Bacteroidia; order Chitinophagales; family Saprospiraceae; genus DT-111. The sequence goes on from CAJXPD010000157.1 coordinate 5,003, forward strand.
TATTCCCTCTTGGATCAGATATTGGCTTTCATGGAACAGTATCCCGAATACCAACTAAAGATCAAAGGATTTACCGACAAGGAAGGAAACGATATCAATAACCTTCAATTGTCTAGCAAACGAGCAAAGGTTTGCTATGATTATTTCCGAGGGAAAGGTATTGCCCCGGAGAGAATGACCTTTACAGGCTATGGATCAGATTATCCGATCTCTGAAAATCTTACCGAACGAGGCCGTCAACAAAATCGAAGGGTAGAGTTTCAACTTTTTAAATGATCTCAACTGCTCATAATGGATTGGCGAGTCGCAAGCCCTTATTTCGTATATCATTTTTTCTATTTTATTTGCAACTTGCAGGACTACCGTCCGTTCAATTGCATATACACCTAATCCAACTGGAGGGATTTTGCATTATTTTGATCCCTTCCTTCAATTAAGCCTATTCCAATTCACCTCCATCCCAGTACCGTACTTCCACAAACTATTCCTGCACAACACTAAGTAACACCATTGGCCTACATGGCATTGCTATTACTGCTATGCTACCACTCGACACCTGTCAGTTCTTGTGATCTGGCCTGGTACCCCAATGCATAAGAACACATTTAAACATATAGAACTAAACCTCTTTTTAAAACACAAAACCATGAAGCATCTTTTCTCTCTCTTACTCTTCATTGGAATTATAGCAACTGTCAACGCGCAAGAACACGAATGGGAGTTTGGCTTATTACTAGGTGGGTCAAACATTGGCGGTGACCTGATTGATCCTGACTTCTCTACATTCAAAGAGACTAAATTCGCCCTAGGATTGCAGGCTACCAAAATTGTGAACAAGACCTTTGGCGTTCGACTTGGGTACTACACCGGTACCTTAACTGGAGAAGACCGAAACTTCGAACGATTGAGCAGTCGGGGCTTTAGCTCCTCTACCCCTATCCATGAATTCTCAGCTATGGCCGAGTGGGATCTTTTAGGGCACAAGCGTTTCAAAGGCGAGGAATTCAAAAAGGTCTTTTCCCCTTACATAATGGGTGGTTTAGGCTTAACCTACTTTGATCCCAATGTAGACTTCGGTAATGGTAGCGGTAGCAATAACGAGATGATTGCGATGGATCAGGCCGAGGACGTTTCTACTTTCCGACTAATAGTTCCCGTAGGTGCTGGTGTAAAAATGGACCTGAATCCTCAATGGACGCTCGGGTTTGAATACGGCTTCCGAATTAGTTTCAGCGACTACCTAGACGGCGTGAGCATGTCCGGAAACCCAGATAAGAATGACTGGTACGGAATCGGCGGTTTAAACCTGAATTACAGAATGAGTAAGCGAGATACGGATAAGGATGGTGTAGCAGATGCTCAGGATGAATGTCCAGAAGATTATGGAATCCCAAGTTTAAACGGCTGTCCGGACACAGATATGGACGGAATAGCGGATGCTCAAGATAATTGTCCAGGGTTAGCTGGAATTGCTCTGTACGGTGGTTGTCCTGATACAGATGGAGATGGGGTTTTAGATCCCTATGATGAATGCCCTGATCTATCCGGTCTTAGAGAACGCTCTGGATGCCCGATCTTCGACGCAGATTCCGATGGAGTTGAAGATGAAAATGATCCCTGCCCTAAAATTGCAGGGCCAGTTGACAACGAAGGTTGCCCCTACCCTGATACAGATGAAGACGGTATTCTTGACAAAGATGATAAGTGCCCAAATGTAGCGGGCCTAAAGGATATGGACGGCTGCCCAGATACTGATGGAGACGGTATTGTAGATCTTAAAGATGATTGTCCGGATGTATTAGGGACCTTGAACAACAATGGCTGCCCAGAAATCTCGGCCAAGGAAGTTGAGACCTTGGAAACAGCCACTGAAAGTGTCCAATTTGAAACCGCAAAATATGTCCTTAAATCTAGCTCTCACGAGACCTTGGACAAAATCGTAGAAATCTTAGAAAGATTCCCTCAGTATAATCTAATGATTAAAGGATATACCGATGATCGTGGTGACAAAGTCGCTAATCGAAAGCTATCGGAAAATCGGGCCTTTGCCTGCATGCAGTACTTCAGCGTGAAAGGTATCAGTGCCCGTAGATTATCCTACAAAGGCTTCGGCGAATCTGACCCTATCGCTTCCAATTCGACTGCGAAGGGTAGGTCAAAGAACCGCCGGGTTACCTTCGATCTAGTAATGGCTGAAAAGGAAATTACCAGCGGCCGCTAAACCTGGCCATTGGGATTTAGATCCCAATCCCTCTAAAACTAAACCACAGTAAAATCGAGGGGCTTGGACCTAGCTAGTAGGTTCCAAGCCCCTCTTGTTTTAGGCAATTCTTGTAAAAAAGAGCCAGAGTCCTCGGATTCCTATTTCCTTTTCCTAATTTTAGGCTTCAAAATATCGAATGACTCATCTCAATAAACCTCGCACTCGCGCCCAAGAATCCAGAGCTGCTATTGAAAGACTTTACATCGCCATGCGCCACTTGTTTATCAGAGGAAACTACAAACCTCTAGGCGTATCCGGTGAAGCCATGATTAGTTCCTTAGAGCAATTATCTCCAGAAATCTATGGGGATTTAAATGACCCGGAACGAGTAGAATTAGATGGTTTACTGTATATCTTCCAAAGGCTGCCGCGTGGGATTGAAGAATGTAGATTTGTGCGATTGATTTCCAGAGAGGGTTTTGAAAACAGTTCCTTCCAACCGATCGTCCCGCCAAAACGCCGCCGAAATTGTTACCGCATCGACAAGGATCAGATGTACATCGAAATGACTAGGGGCCGTTCCGATATCTATGACGTTTTGACCCACCTCACCTTTATGTATATCATGGCCGAGAAGATTCGTCTCAATAGCCAGGATCATAAGGGAAGAAAGAAAAGAGAATGGGAAATGTTAGAACGGATCGTAGAGTTGGATAAACGAGGAGAGGAATTTAATCAGGAAGTAGCCTATACCTATCTCAGTACCATGTTGGGTCGCACCTACGAGGATACTCTTGCGGCCTGCGAACGATTTTCTAATAGCGAGGAGGTCAATAGCATTTTCCACATCACCTACTGGCTTGGCAAACTTTCCTTTGACGAGGCCCAGCACAAGGAAGACCGAGAAATCTCCTTTTCCTCTTCCCTTCGGGAAAAGGTAGGGCACCACATTTATGGAGAGTCCTGGGCGCAAAACATTAAGTCCAAACTGAAGGAACTAAAGCTTTTGGATCGTCCGATCCATATCATTAGTGCTAACCCTCACAGCATTATGAACAGCCTCTTCGCTCCGGCAGCACTAGATCGACTCAAGGATGACCTAGATGACATCGCGCGCGATTTAAGTCTGAGCAATAATGGGCAGATGAGGAAGAAAGTTAAGAAACTGGCATTGGGCAACGGTATGGTGGAAATCGAGGATACCAGCGGAACTAACATCACCGTTCAGCTTTTTGATACCACGAAAATGAGTAAGATCCCTCGATCCCCTGCCCTTCACTGGAATGCAGACAAAGTTGGTGAAGAGCAACCCGTTATCCTTGTGATGGACTATGCTTTTGGGGAACAGGCTTACGAAACCATGGATGAATTGCTCAAACCATTCGAAGAAGGAGAAAAGAAGACGCCCATCAACATCTCCTCTATCTCAGTGATGGGGAAAGCAGGAATATTGGAAGGGGATAAAGGAGACATCATGGTACCCACCGCCCATGTTTTCGAAGGCACCGCAGATAATTATCCTTTTGACAATGAACTCAGTAAAGAAGATTTTGAAGGATTCGGACTCCGAGTATTTGAAGGTCCCATGATCAGTGTGCTCGGCACCAGTTTACAAAACAAAGATATACTTCGCTATTTCCACCTTTCCTCTTGGCATGCGATTGGCCTTGAAATGGAAGGAGCCCACTACCAGAAGGCTATCCAGGCAGCTACCAAGATTCGCAAAGGGGGAATTACGCCAAATGTATCCGTGCGCTATGCCTATTATGCCTCAGATAACCCGCTGATTACTGGAGCAACTTTAGCATCGGGCAGCTTGGGAGTTGACGGTGTAAAACCCACCTACCTAATCAGTTTAAAAATCTTGAATCAGATCCTAGGGAAGGAAGCCTAGTTTGATGTTAACTCTTCCTGCTCAGATACACACCGACCAAAATTAGCCCCATCCCAGAAAAGTGGGCCAAGGTGATGACTTCCCCATCCAAAACTCCCCAAAGCAGAGCCACTATGGGAACGATATAGCTGATCATCGAAGCAAAAACGGGCGTTGTTATCTGGACCAGTTTAAAGAACAAGATGGAAGCCAGCACCGTACTAATCACAGCTAGAATACTGATGTAACCCAATGCCTCCCATCCTTGTGGATGTTCCAGTAAGGTGGTGCTGAAACCCGTGGTAAACAAATAAGCCATAGCAGGAAGACCTACCATTACGAATGAAATGGCACTAATGATGATAGAGTTTACGTCTCGCAGGTAAAACCCAACCAAGTTGGTACTGGTAGCATAGCAGATAGTCGCAAGAACGATGAGTAAACCATACGCCACGCTCCCTTCAAAACCGGCTTTCTCTCCAAAGAGAAAAAGACTTGCTGCCCCCAGCAATCCAATTGTAACACCAAGTGTTTTGGCCCAGGCAAACTTGGTCCGAAACAGTAGCATACCTAAAATCAAGGTGAATAATGGTGTGAGGGAATTCAGTATACCAGCAAGGGAACTACTCATGTTGGTTTGGGCGAGTGGAAACAAAAAGGAAGGAATTCCCGTTCCAGTAATACCGACCAGTAATAGGACTTTCAAGCGATTCCAAGGAATGGCTTTCCACTGATACCAGACGAAAACCAGGCAAAAGAGGGCAGAGATGCTGAGCCGTAAGCTCCCTACTTGCATGGGCGTATAGACATTTACGGCCTTCTTAATGAGAATATAGGAGGTTCCCCAAATGACACTGAGAAATAGGAGTAACAACCAGTGTCTTAGTTCGATCCGTGGGCTAGTAGATGATTCTTGCAAACTGTTTGTGTTTGAGTGGCAAAAGTAGCATAACAAATGATTTTTTTATCTTGGGGAAAGAGGAATTTCAACTCCCCTTGTAGCAAAATTGCGTAAAGATTTAGTCGCGATCATGAAGCTAACAGATTTCACTAATTCATTGTTGCGGAATAGCACTCCACCACCTACCTCGGTCAATGATCTAGGCCTTGGGGATAAAATCATGACTGGGGGTGGACGACTGATCAATAAGGATGGATCCTTCAATATCATCAGAGAGGGGCATACAGTCTGGACGATCTACCAAAATCTTGTGGAGATGTCCTGGTCACGTTTCCTGAGTTTGGTAACCCTATTTTATGGACTGATCAACGCCTGCTTTGCTTTTATTTTTTGGATGATGGGACCGCAGTCCTTGAGCGGGATGGCGAATAAGAACGAATTCGAGCAATTCACGCATGCCTTCTTCTTTAGCATTCAGACCTTTACTACCGTGGGTTATGGAGGTATCACCCCCCAGACCTTTGGAGCCGATTTATTGGCCTCTTTCGATGCTTTTACTGGACTTCTGGCTTTTGCCTTAGCGACCGGGATTCTCTTTGCACGATTTGCTAAACCCAGAGCTAAAATCAAGTTCAGTCAAAATGCTATCATCACGCCTTATCGCGATGGAAATAGTTTCCAGTTCCGTATTGTCAATTTAAGGAATAACAAGATTATCAACTTAAAAGCGCAAGTCACTATGACTTGGCTCGAACATACACCTACGGGAAAAAAGAGACAGTTCCAGCAATTGGCACTGGAAAGAGACAGCGTCAATCTTTTTCCCCTCAATTGGACCTTGGTTCATCCAATTACTGAGGAGAGCCCACTGTACAAAAAGAATACCAGCGAAATCAAGAAGCTAGAGACCGAAATCATCGTCCTGATCCAAGGTTTCGATGAAACCTTCTCACAGAGTGTCCATGTGAATAGTTCTTATACCTGTGCTGAAATTCTTTCAGACAGAAAATTTGCACCCATGTATTTTGCTCGAGATGGGGCGACAGTTTTGGAACTAGATCGCTTAGATGAAACCTTCCTGATTGATTCAGAGAAAAAAAATTATTCTGCCGATTAAACCCTCCACCTAAAATCTAGTCAAAGTAACAAATCGTAGAATTTGCAAACAGCGGTAGCAGATATCAAGGATGAACAGATTCTCAACTTAATCCAGCGGGAAGGCGAACAAGAACGTGGGTTTAAGCTGCTTCTGGATAAATACCAAGAGCGCCTGTATTGGCACATTCGGAAATTAGTGATTGATCATGAGGATGCCAATGATGTAATCCAGAACTGCTTGATCAAAGTATTTCGGGGGATCCAGCGCTTTCAAGGAAATTCATCCCTTTATACTTGGTTGTACCGCATTGCCACCAATGAATCCATTACTTTTTTGAACAAAAAGAAAAAAACCGGCACCGATTCCCTAGATAACGAAGCCTTGCTTTTAGGGGAGAAACTCAAAGCTGATGTGTACTTCGACGGCAATGAAATTCAACTGGCCCTGCAGAAAGCATTGTGCTTGTTGCCACAAAAACAAAGAGTGGTTTTTCAATTGCGCTACTTCGAAGAAATGAGCTATCAGCAAATGTCAGAAGTATTGGAAACCTCTGTCGGAGGATTGAAAGCATCTTATCACCATGCGGTGAAAAAAATAGAAAAGGCTTTAAAGGCCAGGTAATAGTACAATAGAAGATGAAGAACCAACTATCAAAACGGATAATTTTTGCGCCATGAGCGAAAGAGAAAACATACTAAATGAATTAAAGGACATTGCTCCTGAGTTAGTCAAATTCAAGGAAGAGCAGTCTGGAACTGGCTTTGAAGTGCCACCAAGATATTTCAGGGATTTGCAGCAGGTCGTGATGCAGGAAATTCAAGTGGAAGCTAAGCAGAAAAAGCTTAATGGGCCGGCCGTCTGGTGGCAAACCTTTGTACAAAATCTGCAAACGGTACTCCAACCCAAGCCGGCATTCGCCCTAGCCACCATTGCCCTGCTTATAGCCGCAGGTATTTGGTATAGCCAACCGGATAGTACCTTAGATCAATTGGGTACTGAAATGGCATTAAATGATGATGACTTGGAAGCCTATGTCATGGCAAATATAGATGACTTCGAGACCGATGTCTTGATCGATATGTATGCGGAGACCTTTCTAGAAGAAGCGGAAGAACCTGTGACTGAGGATAATTTAGAAGAACTACTGCAGGAGATGGACGATGAGGATTTTGAGGAGCTATGGGAATCTGAATCTTTCAAAGAGTAAAATAACATCCGACAAAGTAAAAATGCAGACGATATGAAGAATAGATTTTTCAAGTGGGGACTGAGTCTTTTGTTAACCCTCTCCATCAGTATGACACTGGTTGGACAGAATACAAAGCGCGAGCGCGTTGAAGCGGAAAAAGTTGCCTTCATCACCAAACGAATGGAACTAACCCCAAGGCAAGCACAAGGCTTCTGGCCTATCCATACTGAATATGAAAAGGCAGAGCGAAGCATTAAACAGAAGTACCGCAATCGTATACCCATTGATGCTATGTCTGAAGCCGACGCTGAGGAAGCCATAGAAAAGCGTTTGAGACAGGAAGAGGAATTATTGGCTTTAAAGAAGAATTATTTCACCCGTTTTAAGGAGGTGATCAGCCCACGGCAAATTCTTCTCCTACAGAAGGCAAATGCTGAATTCAAACAGTATTTACTCGAAGAAATTCGCAGACGGAGAGGTAGACGATTTGGGGGGTAAGGACGATACAACTTTTAGTACTTGACCTAATATTTTTCCTTTTTATACAGCACCGGTTGACAATTCCTGTCAACCGGTTTTTTTATGCCAAAAAAGGTCTTCCAATCCACTGTTTTCAAAAAAGTAAAGGTTTTGAAAATGGGTATGCAACCCTTATCCTCAAGGTGCGTATAAAATTTTAACAAATAAGACTATTAATCAAATAGAGAAAAAACATAAAGTGTTCGTTATTAATGGTTTACAGACTTAACCAAACCACTCCCTCTAAATTAAGTACCGCTCCTGTCAAAACCGGACCGCTACAAACATGGAGAGGCATATATGGTACCTTTTTACGTATATTGCACGTACAAAGGAATGAACACTTCAACTTTGTCCTATGAACAGAAAATATAGCCAAGCCCTAGCTGAATTGGTTGCTGCTTATGAAGCTACGGCTCAATCAGGTTTCAATAAATTTCTCGATCCACAGGCCTACCACGAATTGATTAACTACTATGAGGAGGATGAACAGGTGGACCGTGCCCTTGAGGTAGCTGATTTGGCTATTGCTCACTATCAGTTTTCAGCTGAATTTTATACTAGAAAAGCCCATCTTTTGTTGGAGGTCCAACAAGAACATCAAGCTCTTGAAGCCCTTAACATTGCCACCATATACGCGCCCAATTCACTTGAAATTAAAATTCTAGAAGCCGAGGCTCTGACCTATTTAGATCGGACGCAGGAGGCTATGGAACTGTTGGAGACCTCAAAGCTCAATCTTATCCGTAGTGCTGAAGAAATGAGTGAGATTCTATTGGCAGAATCCTTGGTATACCAACATAAGGAAGAGTATGAATTGATGTATTACATTCTTGAATCTGCTTTGAAGGAAAACCCAAAGAATCGAGAAGCTTTAGATCGGATTTGGTTGGCTGTTGAACTCTCCAAGCAGTATGAGAATAGCGTGGCACTCCATGAATGGGTAATAGATCAGGATCCGTACTCTGCCCTAGCCTGGTACAATCTAGGCCATACCAATGCTTACCTTGGTAACTACGAAGCGGCCATCGAGGCTTACGAGTATGCCTTCATTATCGACAACAAATTTGAGTATGCCTATCGAGATTTCTCGGACTTATGCTTCGAAATGAAAAAGTATCAGAGAGCGCTCGACGGATACTTAGAAATGATCGAGCATTTTGAAGCGGAGAGTGAAAGTTTACTCAGAATTGGCCAGTGCTATAAGGAGCTTGGGAACCTTGACGAAGCCTGGGCTTTCTTCTTGAAAGCCTTGCAATTAGATACCTTAAACGACGAAGTATACTTCCACCTGGGCACTTGTTATTCTGCCCAAGGCTGTTATAAGGAAGCATTAAAAGCTTTTCAGAAAGCGATCCACATTGAAGATCTACAGGAAGATTACTATTTGGCGCTAGGTGAGACTTATTTTCACCTGAATAAGTACAATGCTGCCAAAACTAACTTCCAGAAGGCCATCAGCTTAGCTCCAGAACAGACACATTGCTGGATTAAGTATTGTCAATATCTCCTGAAAATGGATCTTGGCTTGGAGGCCCTTACATTGATGGAAGAAGCCATGGAGCAGTCTTACGACACCAGCCTAGTTTATGGCCAGATTGCCTGCTTATTCTTCCTAGGAAGAGATCAAGAGGCCAAGTATAGATTGGGCGATGCTTTGGTGGATGACTTCATGAACCACGATACGCTCTTCACAGTATATCCAGAACTGACCAAGGAAGAGGCTATCCACTCTCAGGTTAAGGTATACCTAGGGATGTAAGCAGCGGACTAGCGGACTTCTCGTATAAGTAGTGCTTACTTCTTTTTCTTCTTATCCTTTTTTTTGTCCTCATCCATATCGAGAGCACAGACCGCGGCTCCGATGATCCCTGCCATGTTTTGCATGATGGAGGGTTTCACTTCCGTTGCTAGGTCTAGGTTGGGACTATACTTTTCGAAATGCTTACTAGCTCCTCCCCCAAGAATAATCAAGTCTGGAGAAAAAAGACGATCTACATGATGTAGGTAAACGTTAAATCGCGCGCCCCAATCGAGCCACGAGAGGCTTTCTCGCTTTCTGGCAGAATCTGCGGCAAAGCGTTCCGCAATTTCATCCTGTCCTTGTAAGAACAAGTGTCCTAGCTCTGTATTGGGCACCAGTTTCCCATTTAGAAAAAGAGCGGATCCGATGCCTGATCCTATGGTGAGAAATAGCACTACGCCTTTTTTACCTTTCCCCAAGCCAAAGTAAGAGGAAGCCAAACCAGCAGCGTCAGCATCATTTACGACATTTACTTTGCACTTACTGGCTTTCGAAAATAGGCTTGCGGCATCTGTATTGATCCAACTTTTGTCAATATTGGCTGCACTTTTGGCTACGCCATTCTTGATGATAGCCGGAAATCCACAACCTATAGATCCCTTATAGTCAAAATGCTTGACAACGGCAGCAAAAGTTTCAGCCATTGCCTCAGGCACCGCTGGTTGCGGGGTTGCTAACCTATATCGCTCGGAAACCATCTCTCCTTTCTTCACATCTACCAAACCCCCTTTGATTCCCGAACCACCTACGTCGATTCCTAATATTAAGTTTTTAGCCATTGTTTGTTTGTTATAGGACTCACATGCTTATCTATACTGCAAAAAGTTAACTGTCTTTACCAACTCACTCTAATTGATAAAGTGTACCACCATCCACACATTTTCTAGCGGACGATCCCGTCCGTCTTTTTTCACCTTGGCTATCTTATCAATTACATCTAGGCCTTCCACTATCTCCCCGAATATCGTGTAATTGCCATCCAGGAATGGAGCTCCACCTATCGTCTTGTAGGCTTCGCGCTGATCAGGTGAGTACCGCTGCCCATTCTGAGCCTCGAGGCGGTTAAGCTCTTGATCCGTAAAGGTTCTACCATGAACGATATAGAATTGAGAACCCGAAGAATTCTTTTTTGGATTCACACGGTCTCCTTGTCTTGCTGCAGCTAGGCGCCCCTTGAGATGAATCAAAGTGTCTACAAATTCTGCAGGTATGGTATAGCCCGGACCTCCAGAGCCCAGTCCTGCCCCAGGTCTTGCATTTTTGGAGTTTGGATCCCCACCTTGGATCATGAAGCCATCAATTACCCGATGAAAAAGCAAGCTATCGAAAAATCCTTCTTGGGCTAATTTCTGGAAATTCTCTTGATGCTTTGGCGTGTCATCATACAGACGAAGGAGCATATCCCCATAGGGCGTCTCAATCTCAACGAGGCACTCCGTTGGAGCATCAATCACCAAACGTTCTTCTTTTACTCTTCCTTTCGTTTTCCCTTCCTTCATCGCCTTTAAGCTCACCACATAATTACCGGAAGTTCGGTAGCGATGTACGGGCGAAGAATCTGAGGAGGTGTTGCCATCTCCAAAATCCCAATAGAAGGAATCTGCCTTTTCCGACATATTCTCAAAGGAGATCTTGCTGGGAGCCGTGGTCTCTCCTTGAATGGTAAAATTAGCAATCGGCCTGGAACACGCAGCTATCAATAGGGCTGCCAGGAGATAAAGACCTAATTTCAAACTTCTCACTACAAACATTCCAATCTTTTTACAAAATTTTAACCGTCATCCGTACATCTTCCACAGGCCGATCAGCGTCGCCAGTTGGAACCGTTGCGATTTTATCAATAATTTCTATACCCTCTACTATCTCACCAAATACCGTATAATCATTATCCAAAAAAGGAGTACCACCGATTTCTTTGTACAACTGGCGTTGCGCGTCCGAATACTTGATACCCTTTCGGTTTTCCATGGCATTCAAGGCATCATCCGTTAGTGGTTGTCCCTGCACAATGTAGAACTGGGAGCCAGAAGAGCGCTTCTGGGGATTAGGGGCTTGGGCTGCAGCTAAAGCTCCTTTCAGGGGAGGTGCTCCAATTTCAGGATCTACCTGATAGCCAGGTCCACCCATTCCCAATTGCTGGCCGGGGGCTGCATTCTTGGAATCAGGATCTCCCCCTTGAATCATAAAGCCGTTGATCACTCGATGGAACAAAAGACCATCATAGTATCCTTCCTTTGCCAACTTGATGAAGTTATCTCGGTGCTTAGGAGTAGTATTATATAACATCACCTTCATTGTTCCATAATCGGTTGTGATCTCAGCATAAGTGTGATCATCCGTGGAACAAGCACTAAGCAGAGCGGCTAGCACCGCAACAAACAGAATTCGTTTCATAATTGTATCGTTTAAGGACTAGACCGAGGTCTATTTTGCTATTTGACAATCCTGGTGGTTGCTATTCTTCCTCCAAAGCTCCATTTTCCGCCTCCCATTCCTTAAAGTATCTAATGACATTTGCTTTTAGGAGGCCTTCCTGGCTTTCCATACCTTGTGCCTTTACAGGTTTTAATAACTCCCAATGCGGCCATCCATCTGCATCTCTCCCCTTGAAAGCATAATACCCTTGATAGCTTAGCAATCGGCAAATGGCAATATGCATAAGATCTTGCTTTTCTTCTTTGGTAAAGCTTGCCTGCCATCTACCTAATTCCTGCATGCCGATGATGAACAAGATCGCATTTAGATCTGGTAATTGGGACTTACCGAAACGCTTTTGTATGAAGTGTCGTATTCTCAGCCATTCAAAATCCAGTTCCCATTCTTCCATCTACTCACTTGATATTATCTAATTATCTGTCAATGTTGATTGTTGGTCGATCACTTAAATCTTCTACCACACCCGCTTAAAGACCAAGCACAAATCTATAAATTTCTTGTCTAATGCCTACTCTTCCCTAATCAATGCAGGCACTCTTCTAGCTCGTAAAGCCGGCGGGAAGCTTGCTAGTAGTCCGATGAAAACCACCGTCATGGCAACGATTAAAAAGTCGGAGAAGCGAATGCTAATGGGATAGGCCTCTAGAGACATATTACCTGGTATGGTAACAATACCAACCGTTTTCTGTAAGCCATAAATGGCCAAAGCCAACAGTACCCCAGAAACCATTCCTAGCAAACTCAAAAGCATACCTTGGAAAAGAAAGACCCTGACGATACCTTGGTCTTGCATTCCCATAGATTTCAAGATGGCAATGTCTTTGCGTTTATCTAGGACGATCATCCAAAGGGCCCCAATTAAGTTAAATGCAATTAGCAACATCATTAAACCCACAATGGCATAACTCAACCACTTTTCTACTTTCATTAACTTAAAAAAGCTTTCTTCTTGCTCGTATCGATTCTGAACCAAATAGGTATCTCCCAACTTCTCCTTGATTTGTTTGATGATGTCATCATCAACAAAGCCAGGATAGATCTTTATCTCCAAGGCACTAACCTTATTGCGCAATTCAAGCAGACGCTGGACAAACTTCAGATTGGTCAGCACATACTTTTTCTCGAAATCTTGTTGAACGAGGAACACTCCTCCTGGGTGTAACACTTTGGAGACGAAAGGTTTTTCAAAAATACCGGGATTTCTTTTTGGCATATGGACGCTAATGGTAGCAAAGAGGTCATCCAGATTGACAGCTAGTGCATTGCGCATACTGAATCCGATAACTGCCATATCTTGCGGACCTTGCTGCGTCTTGAAGGCCCCCTCGCGCATGGTAGAGTCAATATTGATCACATACCCGTAATTGTCCTCAACACCTTTGATGGTCCCGAAACTTTGTTTGTCCTTATACTCGAAGAATGCGACCTCTTCCAAAGTCTGAGAGATTTGTTCTACGCCATCAATCTCATAGATCTCTTGTAGCAAGCTATCGGAAACGGTAAAAGTCTTTCCTTGTGCTGGACTCACTTTGATGTCTGGATCGAAATTACTATACATTCCGACTAGCAGATCCTCAAAGCCATTGAACACGGACAATACCAAGATCAATGCCGCACTACCGACTGATAGTCCAAAAACTGCAATACCAGTAATGATGTTGATTGCGTTGGTAGACTTCTTAGCAAAGAGATACCTGCGCGCGATCCGTAATGGTAAATTCATTGAGGGCAAAAATAAAAAACTTCAGAACTAATTTTTCCTACACTTTTAGGTAATGCGACAATAATTCCACTGATTTTTACACAAAGGCTTTTTGATGACAAAGAAGTATTAATTAAAAAAAGTCTTAATACTCACGGGAGCAACAGCTTCCAGCCACTGATCCTGCTAATATGAACGAATTTAAGGCCTTCATTGCTATACGATTTCCCAACTTTAGCAACTAAATTAATGCTCGAAAAGCCACAATTTCTCCCGTAGAACCCTAACTTTGCAAGTCTAGAGATATTGTTATTTCCAAATTTTAGGATCCCAAAAAAATCTTCAGCAAGCTACGAATGAGTGAAGCTTATATTTTTGATGCCCTAAGGACCCCGAGAGGTAAAGGAAAATCTTCCGGAGCACTATATGAGGTCAAACCTATCGACCTTCTAGCCACCGCCCTCACCGCATTAAAAGAGAGAAATCAGATTCCTACACAAGAAGTAGATGATGTATTGATAGGCTGTGTCACGCCTATCGATGATCAGGGCTATAACATTGCCAAAGCAGGATTACTCCATGCTCGTTGGGCAGAAAGTGTAGGTGGAATGCAAATCAACCGGTACTGTGCCTCCGGTTTGGAAGCCGTAAATCTAGCCGCCTCTAAGGTACGATCTGGATGGGAATCATTAATCGTTGCTGGAGGGATTGAAAGCATGAGCAGGGTTCCCATTGGATCAGACGGGGGTGCTTTGATGTACGATCCCGAATTGATCAATGGTGTGAAGTTCGTTCCGCAGGGGATCGCAGCAGACCTGATTGCCACCATCGAGGGCTTTGATCGAGAATCACTAGATCGATACGCCCTGAATTCACATCAAAGAGCCGCAACAGCCTGGAACGAAGGGTACTTCAAAAAAGCAATTATCCCAATCTTCGACCGCAATGGCCTACCCTTGTTGCAGGAAGATGAACACATTCGCAGAGAAACCGACCTAGAAGCTTTAGCAGAGCTCTCGCCATCCTTCGCTGAAATGGGAGAATATGGCTTTGATGCCTTGGCCAAACAGGCATTTCCCATGGTGAGTCAGGTGCAACATGTACATACGGCAGGAAATAGCTGCGGGATTGTCGATGGAGCCGCTTTATTGTTAGTTGGAACTGAACAGAAAGGACAATCATTAGAGCTAAAAGCTAGAGCCAGAATAGTTGCTGCGACCAGTATTAGTGTAAATCCGACTATCATGCTGACTGGTGCAACGCCCGCTTCAGAAAAGGTGTTGCGGCTGGCAGGTATGAAAAAATCAGATATAGACCTCTGGGAATGCAATGAGGCCTTTGCTTCCGTGGTTTTGAAGTATCAAAGAGATTTAGATATCGACCCAGATAAATTGAATGTGAATGGCGGAGCAATAGCCATGGGACATCCGCTGGGGGCTACAGGAGCCATGCTCTTGGGCACCTTACTGGATGAATTAGAACGTCGTGATCTTCAAACGGGTCTCGTGTCCCTCTGCGTCGGAGGCGGAATGGGCGTAGCCACCATAATTGAAAGAGTTTAAGCAGCCAACATGATTAAGTATAAGAAGGATACCGATAATATTGTCACCTTGATTCTCGACATGAGTGATCGGAATGACAACGTGATCAATCATGAAATTGGGCAAGCCTTTCTCCCGGTCTTGAAGCATTTGCAGCAAGAAAAACGAAAAGGTACCCTCAGAGGCATTATACTCACTTCGGCAAAAAAACGATTCCTTGCTGGTGGAGATTTAGAATATCTATACCACGCCCAGGATGCAACTGAAATTTTCCAGTTTGCAGATGGACTGAAACAATTTCTACGGGACTTGGAAAAACCTGGGGTACCCGTGGTAGCCGCCATTAATGGAGATGCTTTAGGCGCTGGCTTTGAATTAGCCTTAGGTTGCCACCATAGAATTGTAATTGATAACCCAAAGATCAAGCTCGGATTGCCAGAGGTTAGGCTTGGATTGATTCCGGGAAGCGGGGGCATCATTAGATTAATGTGGCTACTAGGCATTGAGCGAGCCTTTGATATCTTGAGCAGCGGCCTTCGGTATCGCCCTAAGGATGCCTTAAGGGTGGGAATTATTGATGAGCTGGCTAAAGATCAGAAGGAGATGATGGAAAAAGCTCGTCACTTTCTATTGCATACCAAGGAGGGGCGTCGACCTTGGGATCAGGATCAGGGCAGAATTCCGGGAGGAACGGCCAAGGATCCAGAGATGGCCAAAGGAATTCGGATCCTGGCTACTCAATTAGCTAAGGAGACCTATCGCAATTATCCAGCTCAACAAGCCATATTGAATATTCTTTCCGAAGGGTCTAAAGTAGATTTTGATACGGCTTGCCGAATTGGAACTCGATATTATACCCAGTTGGTCCTCAGTCCTGCCTGCAAAAATATGATTAAGGCCTTTTGGTTTGATTATAAATCCATCAAGGACGGAGAAAAAAGGCCCAAAGGCTTTGGTAGATTTCGTCCCAGGAAGGTAGGTATCATTGGTGCTGGTCAGATGGGTTCAGGCATAGCCTATGCTTGTCTGCTCAATGGCTTGGAAGTCGTTATAAAGGATGTTTCTCGATTGATCGCAGAAAGAGGACGAATGTATGCCAAAGAACGAATCCAAAAAGCCTTGGCTCAAAATACGATTACCAAGGTGGAGGCAGAGAGTATGCTTGCCAAAATCACTACTACGGAAGACCCTAGCGAGTTTGAATCTTGTGATCTGGTGATTGAGGCCGTTTTTGAAAATGCGCAGGTCAAGCAAAAGGTTACCCGAGAAGCAGAAGCCTACATGGATGATTACTCTGTCTTAGCCTCCAACACTGTTTCTATCCCTATCACTGAATTAGCGCAGAATTCCTTGCGACCGGATCATTATGTGGGCCTACATTTTTTCCATCCTGCAGATCAGGTTCCTTTAGTGGAAATTGTACGGGGAGCTAAAACCAGCGAAGAAACCATTGCGCGCGCGTTTGACTTTGTCAACGTTATAAAGAAAATCCCGATTATCGTGAAAGATGATTGGGGATTCTATGCTGCGCGCGTACAGAATACTTTTATCCTAGAGGGAATTACCTTGTTGCAAGAGGGCTGCCCGCCGGCACTCATTGAAAACCTTAGTTTGCAAGCCGGGATGCCCAAGGGAGCCTTGTCACTTGCTGATGATCTAGGCCTAGGTATGGTTCTCAAATACGAACAGCAAGCCGCAGCGCACTACGGCAACAAATATATCCAACACCCAGCTGTATCTGTCCTGCAAAACATGATTGATGAGTTGCAACGTACCGGAAGATTTAAGAAAGCCGGATTTTACCAGTATGAAGAAGGCACCGCTCCCCAATTCTGGACAGAATTAGGCGATCATTATCCACTCTCCAAAAAGTCTTTCCAAGCCACAGAAATCATCGAACGACTACTGTTCGCCCAAGTCATTGAAGCGGTTTGGTGTCTACAAGAAAATGTAATCCGGTCTATCCCAGAGGCGAACCTAGGGAGCATTTTTGGTTGGGGCTTTCCCGCATTTAAAGGTGGCGTAATTCAGTATATTCATGATTATGGCGTAGACAACTTTGTCAGGCGCTGCAATCAGTTCAAGAAGAAACATGGTCAGCGCTTCTCCACGCCGAAGAAACTTCGCGAGCTGGTTGCGAAGGATCAACTAAATCAACAAGTGCTCTAGCTCAACCCTCCTAAATCAGGTCAAGCACTGAACCAATTTCACCCTTACAGGCTTCTACCCCACTAGTATACATGAAATGGTCAGTCTGTATGCTTGTGTAGTAAAGCAGAACTTGTTGGCTTTCTCATCATGGTGCTAGGGACTAAACGAACTTCACAAACCAAGATCAATTCACCCTAAGTGCATCAGTTGTCAGCCCAGCCCATACTAGTAATCGGTGGGAGCAACTGTCGTTAGTGCAAAAGATCTAGAAATACTAGAAAACAGGGATTATCTTACATCAACATAATTAAAAAAATTATATTTGAAGCCTTAGCAATTCTCTATTTAATAAACACCATTGTATGAAAAAAATACTCTTACTATTTGCGCTTTCTATCTCTTTCATTTTTAGCGGATTGTCCCAGAATTATTACTATGGCCCTGCAGGAAAAACCTTTCTGGAATTATCTACAAAGAAGATTCTGGTCAAATTTTCAGAAGGAATAAAATTTGAGCAACAGCGACAACTGTTGTCGGAGGAGAAGCTCCTTGTTCCAATAAACGAGGATCAACTTCTACCCAAACCAACACTCACGCTAATAGAATTGACAGAAAATGTTGAGAAAAAGGATCTCCTACCTTTACTGAAGCGATTGAATTCCCTAGATGAAGTGCTGTATGCCAATCATTTCTTATTGCACGAAGATGAGACCTTGCATGGCATAATGGATGAAATCATTGTGAAGATTGAAAAAGAGGAAGATTTGGGCCCCATGCGATTCCTTATCGAAAAGTACGCGACTAAAATCGTAAAGGAGAATAAGTTTGTCCCTTTGCAGTACCACCTAAAAGTAGATCAGGCCTTTGAAATGAATGCGCTAGAGGTTGCTAACGCATTGTTTGAGACCGGTCTATTTGAGTTTGCAGAGCCAAACTTTCTCCGCATCATGAAACGGATGAGCACAAGCGATCCGTTTGTCGATAATCAATGGTCATTGCAAAATGATGGGGTTAACACTAGCCAATATAATGGTGTCGCAGGATCTGACATGAAGGTTTTCCAAGCATGGGAATCCACAACGGGATCTCCTGCAATCAAAGTTGCGATCCTGGATGAGGGTGTGGATCTCATTCATCCGGATTTAGTTGGAAATATGCTCTTGGGATTTGATGCGACCGAACAAGGTAGCGGCGGTGCACCCTCAAATAATGATGCGCATGGCACGGCATGTGCCGGCATCGTAGCAGCTGTAGCTAATAATGATATCGGCGTAGCAGGAGTAGCCTACAATAGCAAGATCATTCCAGTGAGGATAGCCTATGACCCTGGATCGGGTTGGGTCACGAGCAATGAGTGGATTGGAAACGCGATTAACTGGTCTTGGCAGACTGCACAAGCTGATATCTTGAGTAATTCTTGGGGAGGTGGCTCACCATCAAATATAATCGAAGACGCTATTGATGGTGCCGTGAATTCAGGTAGAGGAGGCCTAGGAGCCCCTGTACTCTTCGCTGCTGGAAATGGGAATGGAGCGGTCAGCTATCCGGCCTCTTATGAGCCAGCTATCGCAGTTGTGGCCATGAGCATGTGTGAGGAAAGAAAAAACCCTAATTCTTGTGATGGAGAAACCTGGTGGGGTTCTGATTTTGGAACCGGTGCAGATGTAGCAGCTCCTGGGGTGAAAATTTATACTACCGACATTTCTGGATCGGCAGGCTACACCGATGGTGATTACACTAGCAGCTTCAATGGAACTTCCTCCGCTTGCCCCAATGCAGCGGGAGTAATGGCTCTAGTCCTATCACTGGATCCCAGTCTTTCGGAAGCAAATGCAAGAACGATTCTAGAGAGTTCATGTGACAAAGTTGGAGGATATACCTATACTGATAATGTAACCGGCCAGCCTTCCGGGAGTTGGTCACAAGAATTGGGTTACGGTCGGGTAAACGCTGCTAAAGCCCTTGAGTTTATAGGCTGTGAAGAGTGTTTACTTTGCTTTGATGGCATACAAAATGGACAAGAGACCGGTGTAGACTGTGGTGGTCCCACTTGTAGCGCTTGTCCTACTTGCGACGACGGCATTCAGAACGGACAAGAAACCGGTGTAGATTGCGGCGGTCCAGACTGTGTGGTTTGTCCGACTTGTTTTGATGGAATTCAAAACGGTACAGAAACTTCGATTGACTGTGGCCCAGATTGTGAAACTTGTCCAACGTGTAGCGATAATATTCAGAATGGGGATGAAGAAGGGGTTGATTGTGGTGGTACAGATTGTATCTCGTGTAACGGTTGCTTTGATCAACAGGATTTTAGTGACTTCAATGAAGATTTTGGTATTTGGATAGATGGAGGATCGGACTGTCGTCGTAGTACATCCGATGCTGAATTTTCTGTCAATGGAACAGGAGCTTGCGTAAGACTTAGAGATAACTCTAGCTCTTCCGTTGTCACCTCCTCCAATATGAATCTAAGTGGATTCAATCGAGTTAACATTCGTTTCTCCTATATCACCGTAAGCTTTGATAATGCCGACGAAGATTTCTGGTTGCAAGTTTCTACTGATGGTGGAAGTACCTTTACGACTGTCGAGGAGTGGAATCTGGGAGATGAATTCGAAAACGAGATTCGCTACTTTGAATCAGTGGACATTACAGGGCCTTTCTCTTCCAATACCCAGATCCGCTTCCGTGCTGATGCGAGTGACAATGGAGATTATGTCTATATAGATGAGGTGAGAATTACCGCCTGTGATGGTGAACCGGCCGATCCTACCTGTACAGACGGTATCCAGAATGGTCAGGAAACTGGCGTGGACTGC
>CAJXPD010000158.1 GCA_913057785.1 uncultured Lewinella sp.
GTCGGGGCGGGGAATCTACGGCAAGAGGTACGTGCCCGCTACGCCAAAGAATATCCAGATATTGAGCATGTCCGAATGCCTCATAATCAGTTCATCTCAACCTACGCAGGCACAGGACTAATTGGACTGGCTATCTTTCTCTTCGCTCTAGGTTATCCGCTGTATTGGTTACTCTGGAGAGGTCGAGGCTCGTCCGAAAACGAAGGAGAAACCCTTTCCTTGGATATATCTTTGGGAAACACTCTATTCTTAGGCTTCCACATTATCATTTTCGCCTCTTTCATGGTAGAGAATACTATCGAAAATTCTATGGGAGTAGGTATCTACATTTTCTACTTGTTATTATGGCTACATGTGCATACTATGCTCAGTGGCAAGAAACTACCCAGCGACACAACCATTGGCCAGTCCTAGTGTTACTTTTTCAATTTTCTTAGTTATCACGTCTAATTCTTATGCCAGAACTGCCAGAAGTCAACACCTTCCAACGCTACTTTGATGGAACCTCGCTCGATCAAAAAATCAATAATGTCATCGTACATGATGAAAAGATTATCCGGAACGTCACTGGGAGTGAGTTTGTAGAAAAGATGACAGGACGGACCTTCACCGGATCTTATCGGAGGGGAAAATATCTTTTTGCCACCATGGAGAATGGGCATCATCTATTGCTGCATTTTGGTATGACAGGGGATCTAAAGTACTATCAGGAAGAAATTGAAAGGCCTCGACACGAGCGCTTTGCCTTCGAATTTGATACGGGCTTTACCCTGGGCTTTGATTGCCCTCGCAAGTTCGCTAGAATTCTATACCTGGAGGATCGAGACGCCTACATTCAGGAGGTCAAATTGGGTGAAGATGCCTTGGTGATTGAAGAAAAAGACTTCACCAAGCTCTTTCAAGGGAAGAAAGGTTCTGTAAAAGGCCTACTGCTGAATCAATCCAACTTGGCTGGCATGGGAAATCTATATGCCGATGAGGTCTGCTATCGAACACGGGTACACCCGGGGTCAAGTGCTGGAAAGATCCCGGTGAAGAAACGGAAGGCTATCTACGACGCGATGCAGGAGGTTTTGAATTTCGCCATCAACAAAAATGCCTACTACAAAGACTATCCGGATAATTGGCTTTGGGAATGGCGAGAAGAAGGAAGAAAAGCGCCAGATGGGAAAAGCCCCATTCAGATAGAGAAGATTGCAGGGAGAACCACTTATTATTTTAAGGGATATCAGAAATTGTATAAATAGTGGGTGGTCAGAAGGTAGAGGTCAGAAGACCGAAGTGAGAAGACAGATATCAGCGGTCAGATTCTGTATTCTGATACCTGACATCTGTCTTCTGACTGCACGGCGCTCTACCCTCCCCTACTCATACCGAATCGTCTTAGCTGGATTAAGTATCGCTACCCGGTAAGTCTGGAAACCCACGGTAGCGAAGGCGAACAACCCGATGACTAGACAAGCTACAATCATCGCCCACCAAGGGAAATCAATTCGATAGGCATAATTGCTCAGCCAGCCATTCATGCTTACGTATATCAACGGCAAGCCAATAACCATGGCCACCAACAGTAAATAGATAAAATCTTTAAAGAAAAGCAAAATGATACTCCCAGTCGTAGCGCCAAGCACTTTCCGAACCCCCACCTCTTTGGTACGCTGAATGGCCAAGAAAGAAGCTAATCCGAGAAGTCCTAGGCTGGCCACGATAATGGCGAGAATGGAAAAATTACCGAAGAGCATTCCAAACTTTTTATCCTCTACATACAGCTTCTCGAATCGATTATCCAGGAAGGAATAAGCAAAAGGAGAATCAGGGAAGAACTCTGCCCATTTATTTTCGATGGTCTGAATCGCTGCCTTCGGATCATCTCCTTGTAGTCTTACCACCATATTTCCTGGGATTCTACTTCGATAAAACAAGGTAGGTTCCACACTATTCTTTAAAGTCGTACGATTGTAATCCTTGAACACCCCTACTATACGAAACATGTCATTTTCAGGATCTCTCCCAAACTGCACCTTCTCCTCTATGACACTTTCAAAGTCATTAATATTCAAATACTTTAGGAAAGTTTCATTGACAATAACAGCATTAGAATCGGATGCCATCTCTTCTATGAAATTACGGCCGGCGACTAGTGACACACCAAGCGCCTCTTGCAAATCTTCATCAACCGCATTGATGTAAACCGTACCATCTATAATATCAGTCACTCCGACGATCCTAACGCCGCCAGCATTCGATGATATGTCCGAACTTCCACCACCAGGTAAATTCATAATACCGCCGACCTTTTCGACTCCAGACAAGCGGTCAAGCTCTTCATTAAAAGCCTTATACTTACTTCGAAACTGATCCACCTGATCGCGTTGAAAGGAAGGATTTTCAAGTCCTATCACCTGCTCAATATCAATGCCTTTATCTCTTCCCGTCATGTACTGTACCTGCCGATAGACGATAATCGTATTGGCAATCAGGATTAGGGAAGCAGCAAATTGAACCACTACCAGGACTTGACGCAACAAGGTGCCGTGTTTGGAGCGACTAAAGCTACCCTTTAATACCCCGATAGGCTTGAAAGAGGAAAGGACAAAGGCCGGATAAAAACCCGAGATCAGTGTTCCCAATAAAAAGAATAGAGCCAGCTTCTGTAGGAAGGCAGTGTTCGTTAAGACTGAGGTCAGTACCGTTTTTCCAACCAAAAAATTAAACTGTGGAAGTAAGACCTGGGCTAACATTAAAGCAGCAAGAGCTCCAAAGAAATTAATCAACAAAGATTCTACCAAGAACTGCCCAATTAATTGTTGCTTCCTTGCTCCAACCACTTTGCGTAGACCAACCTCCTGTGCTCTTTCCACTGCTTTGGCCGTAGAAAGATTCACATAGTTCACCCAAGCAATCAGCAGGATAAAGAGTGAAATAATACTCAAGAAATTAACCGCCTTCGCGCTACCATGAATCTCTGGCTCATAGGTAAAGTCAGAGTACAAATGAATATCTTCGATGGGCTGGATATTGAAGTATAGATTGGATTCTTCTCCAATATATTGCTTAGCTAGCGGCTCCAGTTTTGGCTGCATAGCGGCCACATCTGCACCTGGTGTCAGTTTCAGATAAGTGTAATAGTTAAAACCATTCCAATTATCCCTTTCGATCCGATCCTGAATACTTTTCAAAGACATCAGGATATCGAATTTATAATGTGTATTCTCCGGCACATCTGCTACAACACCTACCACCTTAAAGGGACGGTTAAAGCTGCCAAGTACCTCAATACTTTTACCGATAGGATCAGCTGAGCCAAAATACTTTCGCGCCTTTGATTCAGTCAGAACTAAGGTGTAAGGTTCTACCAAAAGCTGATCCTTATTGCCCGCTAGGATGGGATAGTTAAACAGGCGCAGAAAATTAGAATCAGCAGCTAAGACCATCTTTTCGTCTACCAAGTTGGTCTCTTTCTTAAAGACCGTACTTCCCCTTTTGTGAGTCACCGTATAACTCAAGACTTCTGGCAACTCATCCATCAACATTTTCCCGGAAGGAGCAAAGGACATGGCATCACGAACCGTTAATTTTCCATTGATGATATTGTCGGTAGTCAGCCGATACAATTGGTCCGAATCTGCATAATGTCGGTCATAGCTTTTTTCAAAGCTGGTGTATTCGTTGATTAATAGGAAAGAAGCCAAGCCTAAGGCTAAACCAAAGATGTGAATAGCCGAGTAGGCCTTATGCTTCATCAGGTTGCGAAAACCGATTTTTAAATAGTTAATAAACATGTCGAGGTGATTTGAATATGGGAAAAGGATAAATCGACGCATCAGAGCCGGACGAAAAAGTTTGATAACCTCAATCATCAACCAAGCATCAGGGCCTAATCGATGAGCTTGAGCATCTTCCCGTAGATAGAGTTCGTCGAGATCTCCTTTGATATCTTCGTAAAAGTCGGGATGGCAGTACCAGCGAAAGAATCGTTCAGCGAGCTTTTTTAGCATAAATTAGAAGTCTAGAGCGATGTCGGGAATATCGTCCCACAGTCGTTGCCGGAGGTTTTTAGCGTGAGCGAGGGCAGCCTTGCCATGAGCAGTCATGGTGAAATAACGCTTGCGCTTCCCGCCACGGGCATTGGTCGTTTCGCCATAACGGGAGTTGAGATAGCCCTTCTCCTCCATCCTTCGCAGGGCCGATTGCAATGCCCCTACGCTTACCTTCCGCTCTAAGCGTTTCTCTAACTCATCCTTAATCGCAACGCCGTACGCCTCATCATACAGTACTCCGACTGTCAACAATACGATCTCTTCAAATTCGCCTAATGGATACTTTTTCATAGAATATTATTCCTAATTGTAGTATACATAGACAAAGATAATAAAATTCCTAAATGTAGTATACCTATTTACAAGGATGCCATTTCACTACCCTCTCCCCTACTTTCACTTCATATTAATGGCAAAAAGACGAGTCAACCCACACATTTGTCGCAAAAAAAATGGCCAAATTCCTATACTTCAGTATGCTCCTAATTAGTTTCTGGCAGTGTTCTACCCCAAAAGAGAATCTAATGCAACATTCCAACGACCAGCACCAGCATGTTTTGGCACTCATTATTGTCCAAACGACCCGATCTAAAGACACAGAAAAAATCACTACTTCTTACGCCTTATCCGGGTATACCCTACATAAAAAATGCGTGCATTGGGGAGCATACAGAGATACTTCTGAGCAAGTACTGGCCTTAAGTCCGAAGCATTTTGAGGACTTGGAAGCTTATCTACATTTGAGTTGGGACAACTTGCACGGTAAAGTATACTTCCCCACTGTAAAAGGCAATATGGGAAAGACTCAAGTTGATATTAGGTCGAACATTTGCTGGGGAGACAGGCAGGCGAACTTACAAATCAGTAGTATGAAAGAAGACGCTTTGAAAAACCGGCACTATCTTTCTGCTACCCTATTGGCGGATTATCTTGACAAGTACTTTACTCAGCCCCACTCTTTCCGTGCTTTGGAATGGATCAAAGAGCTATAGCCACAATTGCGTTATCCTCCCTGTCTAGCTAGCTGTACCTCCTTCGCCTGCTCCAGGTGACGCTGTTCATGAACTACGATAATATCGAAGGCTCGCTCCAATTTGTAGACCAGCCCCGCTTGCGCAGGAGAGCTGATGACTAATCCTCGTTCGACAGCAGGCGCCGCCTTTCGGATGTAATCCGCCATCTTCTGTTGATGTTCTTCGAATCTTTTTACAATCATACCATCGATATCACTCTTGGCGGGCTCCCACATGGGAAAGGTTTTCATTTTCTTGCGACGATCTGGAAGACTAGCATTGTAGATTAGGTTGCCAAAGAAGCGAGGGATAAACCCAATCTTTCCTAACCAGGGTGCATTGTAGCGTCCCATCAGTATTTCATCTAATACCGGGAAGTAAGTACTGTTGATCGTGATGAGGTGATCAATATTTTGAGCAATACTCCAGGTTTGAGGATCGGGCTTCCAGTTGAGATCTTCCGGAGAAAGGCCAGCGAAGTGCTGTTTAAATAATTGGGTATTGGTTTCCAGGTCCGTTACCCACTTATCAATCTTAGTTTTCATTGTTCAGTCTTAGGTGATTCAGCTTATACAAACTCATCCTTTCTTGGGTAAGTGGGCGCTGGGCGATCGGGGCTTCTCCGCTTACCATCTAAAGCTGGCATGTTGAATTTAGTTCGATAATAGAAGCCAGCGATCACACCGAAAACAAAGCCCCCGATATGTGCCCAGTAGGCCACTCCTGAGTTCTCGGCCGTAGCCACCTCTAAGGCTGCGGAGCCGGCCATCCATTGCTGCCAGATCCAAATACCTAAAAAGATTAAAGCTGGCACTCGGAAGGTAAAAAACAGCAGTAGGACCTTGACTCTAGAGCTAGGAAACATCACCAGATAAGCCCCCATGACAGCTGAGATCGCTCCACTTGCCCCTACCGTAGGCACCTCACTATACATATTGAAATAGATGTGGCAGGCATGGGCTGCTAGTCCTCCAAGAAAATAAAACAAGATGAAACGCGATGATCCGATCGTAGCCTCAATATTGTCCGCAAACACCCACAGGAACAGCATATTACCAATCAGGTGCATCCAGCCCCCGTGCAGAAACATACTGGTGAAAAGTGTGTGAAGATCCTCCCCATTTTGAATCTCAATAGGCAAAGCCCCATAATCGAATATGAACTGATTGAGCGCACCGGGAGTGGCATTAAGCGATAGTTCGTAGAGAAACGCAAGAATATTGAGCGCGATGAAGGCATAACTAAAATAGGGATAGTGCCCGCCTTTCACATTATCATCTCCGATAGGAAAAATCATGGTTTCAGATTTTCTCCGAAGGTAAGTAGCTTTTGACGGGAGTCCAAATCAAATCGACTAAGTACCTAAGGCCTTGGCCAAGCATTATATCTAAAAGTCTAGTTCATATTGGCATGATGTCTGTTGCTGCTTTCGGGTAAAGAGAATCATTAAACCCGCTGAAAGCTATAATCACCCGATCGGGTGATTACTTGTCCTGATTATCTATAGATATTGAGCTGAATATTAGTAAACACAATTCAACCTTATGAAAAGACAACTACTTCGCAGGCAGTACATTTTGAGCCTAAGCTTCCTTATGATGATCGGTTGCGGCAGCCTATTTGCACAGGGCGACCAGGTCTTCAAGAGAGACTCAGTTTACGTAGATAAGGGTGTCAACAATACCAACGATTTTGAAAACGACCGTCGCATCTACTTTATAGAAGAAGATGATCAAGGCAGAGTATTAGAGAAGATCATACACCGAAAGAATAATGGTGGTGAATTCGAGCCTTTCCGCAGGCACCTCACTACCTATGATGGCCCCAACTTAACCCAATTCGTCATTCAAGCCTGGGAACTAATGGGTGAAGAATGGATCTCAATCCGGGAAGACAATTATACTTTCGAAAATAACTTGCTGGTGAAGTATCTGAGAAGAACCATGCAAGAAGGAGTACTTGCCGACTATCGTCAATGGATCTACACTTTCGATGAAGATGAAAACGAAACAGAAGTGAATCTCCAAGAAATGCAGGAAGGAGAGTGGGTGAATCGAAGTAGAAAACAGCAAGCTTACAATGAGGAGGGAGAGCTATCGACTCAAACCCTGCAGAAATGGGCAGAAAATGCCTGGAAAAACAGTCGGCAAAGAATCTGGGACTACGATATGGCATCAGGATTGACTCGCACCGTAACCCTTAGTGCCTGGGATACACCCACCAACGACTGGATAGAGGTTTTCATTCAGACCTTCTCCTATAATGCCGATAGCCAATGGACGGGTTCATCCTATCAAGCTTGGGATCAGGACAACGAAGTGTGGGTCAATACGCAACGGACTCAGTACTTGTATGACAATCAGCGCAACCCAATCGGTCAGATTATGCAATTATGGGAAAATGATGATTGGCAGAATAACCTGCGTGGAGGGCTTACCATCAATGGAGACACCCAATCCTCGGTCATCCAGCAATGGAATGCTAGTACAGACTCCTGGAGTAATTTCCTGAGGTACCAACAGACAAGGGCTGGCAATGGCACCACCCAAGAGAAACTGGGAATGGAAACCTGGGATGCCAGTACTGAAAGTTGGATCAACAGGAATTTCACCCAACGATTCACCTACTTTTGGTCAGAGCAGGTAGTAAACGCCTTAGAAAAAGTAACCTTGCCGGAAAATTGTCAAGTAAGCAATCCCTATCAGGGAGGCTTACCAATACGTTGCGAACTTGCAGATGCTAGCACGGACCTACAGGTAGAACTTTACGATATGATGGGAAGAAGAGTATTTCAGCAATCTTGGGCCTCTGCACAAGGAGGAAGCATAGACTCCCCTCCCCTCCCCGGACTATACCTCCTACGCATCACACAAGACCAACAAACCCAACATTTGCAGAAGATCGTGATTCAGTAAGCATTGTGATCAAAACCAAGTAGATTTTCAAACATTAAATCAAAGACCATGAAAAAGGCTTTACTATATATTCTACTACTTTGCTGTGCCAGTGGCACCCTAACCGCCCAGGATGACTGGGACTTCAAAAAGATGTTCAAAAAACATGCACGAACCTGGGAAGACAGCGGTTATTATTTGCAAATCGAATTCATTGATATCCGAGTTCAAAAAATGGGCGTGACCAGTGGTGGCGATGGTAAGATTAAGGTAAGGTTCAAAAGCTCAGATCCCGTTGGTCAGCAGTACAATGGCACAGCCATTATGACTTACGCTCCCGGTCAGTTGCCTCCTAATTTAGATCTGAATGTAGGAACCAGGGCAATAGTCTCCATGGTAATTGGTCAAAGTGTTTTAATATGTCCCTCACCGGAGCAGGAAGCCGGTTTAGGGCAAAATGATCCAGTATATCCACTTTATTATTCCGGCTTCTTGCTCGAAGTGGAAGGGAATGCCATACCGAATCCCACACCACTAACGATTCAGTTGCTCGATATTGAAATCATTTTATGATGCAAGGATAAGTTTAGATGTTATTATAAGCAAATAGGTACCTCTTCGTACCTACTTTCTCTATCTGTACCCTGTTTAATCCATGGCCATCAGCATCCATCTTCCAAATAGGAAGAGCTCATGCTGATGGCCTTCGTTTTTCTGGTTCGTTCCTATCATGATAGGACTGTAAACAGACCTTATTAGGTATGGAGACCTCCAAAACCTCGTACCTAACATTAGGTATTTACTCCCCCTAAATTCAGTACCTAATCCCCAACATTTCGGTATTGGCTAGCCGCCGATCAGCTTCTATATTTGTGCCAGATTTTATTTAGACTTAATCTACATAGCTGTCTTCTTAAGATATGGGAAATGAGGTTCAATGACTTTGACAGCTTAAGCACCGTCGAAAGACTATCAAGATGATTATTGATGTGATTACAAATATTCGATTCCATTTTAGAGCTCTGCCGAAAGGCAGAGCTTTTAGTCTTTTAAGACGGCATCCCAATGCTTTCTGCTCTTTCAAATAAAGCTTGCAAACTAAAACTTCGTGAAAAAAAGAAACATGAAAAAGTTAAACACTTTTAAACTAGCAACTTTAGTTTTAACGGTCCTGGTCTTATTCTCTGCCTGCCAGAAGGATGATGATGAAGGGCCAGCTGGTCCTGACCCCAGCTTCTTAGCCAGTTCTATTGATGAATTGGGTGAAGTTGATCTTGGCAACTTCGTTATTCCTACCTCCTATGACATCACTGGAGATTTTGCCCCCGGAGCTTACAATGGACAAAAAAGAAGACTTGCTCAATTGAAAGAGATTGTTGACTCCTCTAGAAATGAACCTATCTTCTGGGATTTGAAGGCCGCTTTATCCAATGAAAATCGAGATCAGTTTCAAAGCGCTGATGCACAAGGAAATTCTGACATCAGAACTAAAATTGATGAGTTGAACTTTGACAATGGCAACACTTCAGTAGCTGATGCCTTTGCTGATCTAGCAGAAAAGTTCACCACTTCTACTCAAGCGAACTATACCACTACGGCCAGCAATGGGGTAGCCGGTATGATCACTACGGGTAGTAAGAAACGCCACGTGAATGCAAATGGTTTGGAATTCATTCAGTTGCTCGAAAAAGGCTTATATGGAGCGATGATGTATGATCAAATGGTGGACGACTACCTACGTCCTACCCAAGCAGGCGCTGAAAATGGTAAAGGGAACAATGAGTCCGCAGCCGGCGCTGATTATGCTACGTCAGGAACTGATAGACAACACCGCTGGGATGAAGTTTTTGGTTATTTAGGCGCTGACCCAGCTAGTTATCCGAATCCATCCAATGACTCCAATGGAGATGGACAGTTTATCGCAAACTACACCTTTGATTTCAGTGATGAAACCGAAGCGGTATATGGCATAAACCTGGCGGACAAGCTCATGGATGCTTTCATCTTCGGACGTGCAGTTTTGAAAGCAGGCGAAGGTTTTGGCCCTGGCGATGAAACGACCAATGAAGCTTACTACGAAGCTGCTCGAAAAGATGTCAAGCTATACACAGAGCTTGGAATCGCGACGGCGGCCTACCATTACCTGAACGCTGCGATCGCAGATATTACGGATGAAGATAAACTTCATCACCTTTCGGAAGCATTAGCTTTCATCTATTCTCTGTCTTTCAACGCTGAAGGAAGAATTTCAGCCGCTCAAGTACATGATGTATTAATCGCGCTGGGTTGGTCAAATTCTGATTCTTCTCTTAGTGGAGTATACGATATTAATCTTTGGGAGGTAACTGATGATCAAATGGAAAAGGCCAAAGACCTTCTTGACATTGCCTATCCTGGATTTGGAGCAATTCCTTTCTAACATCATATAAGGCTAGTACACATGAGTAATCGAATACACATCAACATCAATAATCGAATTCTTTTTCAAACACTGATTGCGCTATTCAGCATCACCATACTCTTTACAGCTTGTCAAAACAAGTCGTCTGAAGATGACGAAGGGCCAACAGAAACGGACTATACTGATCATTTAACTAATCAGGTGAATGAGGTCGTTATCCCAACAATGGAGACCTATCAAAGTAGGCTCACCAATTTGGGTACAGCTGTAGATGCTTTCACTGCTACCAAAGGTGAATCGACCTTAGCTAACTTAAGATCAGCCTACCAAGCCGCTTACCTGGCCTACCAGGCTGCCGCCGTGCATAATTACTTTGCCACCGTTAATCAGTCCCTAGTCGGTACGTCCAATTTGTTTCCCATTGAGGTCTCTGTATTGGAGGACTTGATTGAAACGGAATCTTATAATTTTAGCACGACTGCTCAGGAGCGTGCCAATGGCTTTCCCGCTCTTGACTATATGCTCTATGGCCCAGCCGATGTTTTATCCTACTTTAATGGGGATGCCAAGCGTTTAGCCTTCTTGGAAGCTTTGGTTAGCGACATGCAGGAAAGGGCAGATCGACTCCTTAGCAGTTGGAATGGTAGCCTGCAGTCCAACTTCATCAACAATGGAGGTACGCAATTGGGTAGCTCTATTAGTGTCCAGTTAAATGAGAGCTTGATCTACTACGAAGATCACATTCGAGAGAACAAGGTTGGGATCCCGATTGGACGACTAGGGCCCAATGACTCGCCAATCCCTGCTAATGCAACAAAGATTGAAGGCTATTATCAATCCTTGTTTGAGGGGAACGAGACTTTCACCTTGGCACTATTGAAAGCTGCCATTGAAGAAATGGAAGACCTCTACCTTGGTAATACCTCGAAAGGAACCAATGACCAAGGGTATGATGACCTCTTGATTGCCAGAGAACAGTCCTCCATCAATGAAGACATTAAGGCTCAATTTAGTGCTATCTATAACCTGATTGCCAGTCGAAATTCGATTTCAGGTGATGAATCACTTTATGACGAAATTCAAGCATTAGTAACCTTATATAAATCGGATCTATTTCCGGTACTAAATGTACAAGATGCTGACGGGGCTAACGACGGTGATTAGTCCTGATAGCGCCAAATGACAATAATCTATGAAAAGGCACCACTTCTGGTAGTGCCTTTTCTGCTGTTTTTGATATGCCCAGTGCACTATATAAACTAGACAACTTTCTTTTCAAATCTGTTTCTATTGCACCACTAGTCATCTTCCGGCTAGTATTTGGTAGTCTATTGCTCTATAGTACGTTTAGAACTTGGCAAAAAGGATGGATCAAAGAGTTGTATCTAGATCCAAGCTATCATTTTAGTTTCTTTTCCTGGCTAAAGCCATTGGGTGCCGAGGGAATGTACTTGGTCTTCGCGCTGCTAATCTTTAGCTCACTAGGAATCATATTGGGGTTCTTGTATCGGTTTAGTACCCTGCTCTTTCTCCTTTTGTTCATTTATGTTGAGCTGCTGGATAAGACCTATTATCTTAACCATTACTACTTGGTTACGATACTTACTTTTTGGTTGGCGCTCGTACCTGCAAATCGTTGGTATGCACTAGATGTGCTGCTTTTCCCCAGGATCAAATCAGCTACCTGTTCCAATTGGCATATTGCCATTTTTAAAGTTCAACTTTCGATTGTTTACTTTTTTGCTGGCCTAGCTAAGGTAAACCCAGACTGGCTGTTTAAGGCCCAACCTATGGCTACTTGGTTACCCGGCAAATATGAGTTACCGATCCTAGGTCAGTGGATGCATTATAAAGAGACGGCTTTCCTATTCAGCTGGGCAGGCTGTGTGTATGATCTTAGCATCTGGCTATTCTTATGGATCAAGAGAACTAGAGCCTTAGCCTATATTGCAGTTTTGATCTTTCACATTCTCACTTCTATTCTTTTCCCTAGGATTGGTATGTTTCCACTGATCATGATCACCTCCACGATCATCTTTTTCTCACCGTCTTGGCATCAAAAGTTACTGTCCTATCTGCCGTTTTCAGAACCCGGTCTGGAGGAGAACAGTCCTGAAATCTCATCCACGAGGCGTAAATGGATTTCAGGTGCACTGGTCTTCTACTTTCTCCTTCAGCTTTATCTCCCCTTCCGATATCTACAGTATCCCGGCAATCTATTCTGGCATGAAAAGGGCTATCGATTTAGCTGGCGGGTAATGTTGATGGAGAAAAACGGATATACTTCCATTATCGTGAAAGATCCCAAAACGGGTATCCAGAAAGAAGTCAAGCAAGATGACTATTTAACGGCCTTCCAAAAGCAGCAAATGAGATCGCAACCGGATATGATCAGCCAATTTGCTAAGCATATCGGAGATGAGTTTAGTACCAAGCATGGATACGCCCCAGAAGTTTACGTTAAAAGTCGATTATCTCTCAACGGTCGAAGAAGTCAAATCTTCACCGATGATACCATCAATATCTATCTCCTTAAAGACCCCATGAACAGTAATTGGATTTTACCATTAAAAGAATAATGAAGAAGCTACTTTTACTACCCATACTAGTCGCCATACTGTGCATGCCAAAGGGTTGGTCACAAGAAAAAGCCACACTCAGTGGAGTCATCAGCAATCTTAGCAATGAGCCGATTGAAGATGTAATGGTCTATATCACTGATCAGGAAGAATTTGCGATAAGCAATGCGAAAGGCTTTTTTTCATTGCCACTCCTCAACAAGCGCTCCTATGATCTTTTAATCAAAAGTATCGGCATAGATCCCTATGAAACCACCATTTTCTTAAATGGAGATACCACGCTTCAAATCCAAGTAAGACAGAATATTCAGAACCTTTCAGAGGTAGTCGTGAAAGCCAATTCCGACGCTTTTGGAATTAGAAGGCTGAGAGCCATCGAAGCAGGAGGTTTATACGAGGGGAAAAAGACAGAAGTTATTAACATCGAAAAACTAGTTGGTAACAAAGCGGCTAACAATGCTCGCCAGGCCTTTAGCAAAATCCCAAGTCTTAATATATGGGAAAGTGACAATGCTGGTTTGCAACTTGATATCGGAGGCCGGGGTTTAAGTCCCAAACGTACCTCCAACTTCAACACTCGACAAAATGGCTATGACATCAGTGCAGATGCCTTAGGTTACCCCGAAAGTTACTACACACCTCCCCTTCAGGCGGTCCAACAGATCGAAATTGTTCGAGGGGCTGGGGCCTTACAATATGGAAGCCAATTTGGAGGTTTGGTTAACTTTAAAATGAAGCAGGGCAACACCGGCAAGCGTTTCAACTTTGAATCCCAAAACACTTACGGGGCCTATCAATTTCTGAACACCTTTAATAGTCTCCATGGCCAAGTCGGGAAACTCAATTACTACAGCTACTTCCAATACAAGCAAGGAGATGGCTGGCGACCAAATTCTGAGTTTGAGCAGACCGGCGCCTTCCTCGGATTAACCTACCAAGCCTCAGAAAAGCTAAAACTGCAGTTCGACCTCACGCATATGTACTATCTCAGTCAGCAGGCGGGCGGGCTGACCGATGAAGCCTTTGCAGCGGATCCCCAAAGCTCCAACCGAACCAGAAACTGGTTTCGAGTCAATTGGAATCTTGCCGCGTTTTCCTTAGAATATGCGCTGAGTCCCAACACAAAAATCTACAGTCGCACATTCGGACTGCATGCAGATCGCACCTCCTTAGGACTGCTAGAAACACCAGATATCGAAGACCCTTTATCAAACCGAGATCTCATCGATGGTCAGTTCCGCAACATTGGAAATGAAACCCGGGTTTCTTATTCCTATAAAAGTGCGGGAGACCTCAACAATACCCTGCTGATAGGAACGCGCCTCTACCGTGGCTTCACCAATTTCAGTCAGAGCTTTGGGACGGATGGAAGCGATGCCAATTTCACTCGAGTAGATACCTCCTTCTTGGATCGTCGAAAATCGGATTTTGAATTCCCGAATCTCAACGCAGCAGTCTTCGCCGAAAAGATCATTCGCCTCAGCAACACCTTTAGTCTTATCCCTGGCATCCGGTACGAATACATTGACACCAAATCTGAAGGCTATTTTACCAGTACGCTACGTACCAATAGCTTTGGTGATTTCATTGAAGAAGTAAGACCCGATAGCTCTGAAAACGAACGCCACATCTTTCTCTATGGATTGGGCGTCTCCAAAAAACTCAATAAAAGCTACGAACTCTATGGCAATGCAACGGCCAATTACCGAGCCATTAACTTCACCGATGTTCAAATACAGACGAACACCCAGGTAGTGGATTCTCTAATTCAGGATGAAAGCGGTTTTAGCTTTGATTTGGGGATTAGAAAAAGGGATTTTTCGCCCTTCTTCCTTGAAGCTGGCCTTTTTTACATCCTATATGAAGACCGGATTGGTGAGGTGATTGACGATGGCCTAAGGGTACGCACCAATATAGGTGCCGCTCAGATCTTTGGACTGGAAGTTTTCTTCGAATTGGATATTCTGGCCGCTCTGAAGAAGTCCAGTGAGCATAAATTCAGTGCCTTTATCAATGGCTCCATCAATCGAGGTATTTATACCAGCATCAATGATAGAGCACTAGTTGGTGTCCGAACCAACAATAAACTTGAAGAGCTCCCTGACTATAACATCAAATCTGGTGTTGCTTACGGCTATCGCAATTTCACCACCTCCCTACAAGCCACCTTCGTAGGCGAACAATTCTCGGATGCCGCCAATACCCGGGAGGCCTTCAAAGGAGTATTCGGGATTATCCCTGCTTATACAGTCCTGGATTTCTCTGCACGCTATAATATCTCAGACACTTTTAGTCTAAGCACGAGTATTAACAACCTACTGAATGCATCTTACTTCACGCGCAGGGCCCCAGCCTATCCAGGGCCGGGCATCATTCCCGCCTTGGGTAGACAATGGAATATCACCTTGAGTACCAAATTTTAAAGACACAGTACTAGAAGTGGAACTAGGGTTGAAGTTTTTCAATTAAATCTTCTACCAGCTTAATCGGCTCCAATAGTTGTTGTAGAGCAGCATCTGCATGGATTGGGGACTGCACATGTACTACATGCAGCGGGCGATGATTAATAGCGATCGCGATCTGTCCTTTATCAAAAGAAAAAGAGATATTTTCTCCAAACCGCGATCTAAGCTCAACCAAACGCCGCATCTTTAAGGGCGTAAGCACATATCTGGCTTCAATCTGATCCTCGCCATACACAGCATACAGTTCCTCAAATACGGGATCCTCCAAATACACTAACTCTAAGCTACCCTGCCCTTGTACTTGCACCTTCTTTCCGAGGTAGGTACC
Source organism: uncultured Lewinella sp. (assembly GCA_913057785.1). Lineage (GTDB taxonomy): Bacteria > Bacteroidota > Bacteroidia > Chitinophagales > Saprospiraceae > DT-111. Next base: position 15,721 of record CAJXPD010000158.1, read on the forward strand.
TAGTTGCTTTTGAGCTCGATCCGGAACAACCACGGTTTTCCCTTGTAAGGGGCGAGCCAATTCAAGTGTGACAAGAATTCCTTGAAAGTGAATATAGGTCTCATCTCGATTAGGAGGGAGAACCGTCAAATGATTACAAGAAAAAGCGGTCTCTTCTATCTCTCCCTTGATCAAACTCGCTCCTCTGATGATGTGATGCTGGCCAAAGATATTCAAGTCATAAAAGGGATCTAGATTTTGGTGATCTGCCGCAAAAAATTGCCATGCTGGGTGAAGCTGTTGTAAGACTGCCTCGCCCATCCACTGCTGTAATTTCCGTTCTGCTTGACGGCTAGGTTTAAACAGGCTATCCCCTCCCATCGCGACGATCACAAATAGGCATAGAACGGTAATAAATAGCCCCATCAGTCCTAAGTTTCTTACTGATTCGATACCGACCAAGACGACAAAAATCAAGACCGGCAGTCCTAAAAGAAGAAGCCCACGGCGCTCCCAACGCCAAAGTAACTGGCGCTTCTGCTCCACTTCCGTTAGCGCAGTACGAACATTCTCCAGTTGCGCATTGGATACGATCTGTATGGCCTTTGGCATCAGCTAATATTTGATTTTCATCTACTACTTTGTCCAGATGCGGGTATTCAATTGCAAAGTCTCGATCACATCCCTAACCATTTCTATTGGCCTCAGAAACTGATCTACAGCGGCCTCAAGATGTATGGGGCTTTCGATGTACGTTTTGTATAAATAAACGTGATCGATAGCAACTGCTACTTTCCCATCCAGGAAAGAGAAAGCAACTTCCTCTCCATATTTATAACGCAATGTGATTAGATTCTGCATCATACTCGTGGTCAGTATATAGCGACTTGTGATCTGATCATCCCCATATACTGCAAACAATTGCTCGAAAATGGAATCTTCTAAATACACCAATTCGAGCCCTTTCCAGCCAAATTCCTGCACCTTCTTGCCTAGGTAGGTACCGAGGAGCGCTTGCGCACTATCCCTAACCACTACCGTTTTCCCTTTAAAGGATTTATGGTAATCAAATACAAGCAACAGGCCATTGAAGAAGGGATCACTTTCATCCCTTTCCTGCTCATATACCAATAAATGACAAAAGGCAAAGGCAGTATCTTCCAACTGTCCAGTGATCAAATTGGAGGCTTCTCTGAGCTTGTACCCATTCGCCACCCCCATCGCCTCAAAAGTTTGGAGATCCATATGATCATCCGCCTGGAAAGTCCAATTGGGATAAGCCTGTCCAAGTATCTTGTCTCCAATAGCTTGTTGTAGTTGCCTTTGCAAGCGGGGCGTCAGCCACTTGTGATATTCAAAGAGGATGAGAACGACAAAGAAGAGTGGTAAAACTACCGTCGCTAAAGCCACCCATCCCATAAATTGCCACAGATATCCAGTCAATAGAACGAGTCCAAGTCCGCCAGGAATCAATAGATATAGGCTCTTCTGTTGTTTTTGCAACAGCAATTGCTTTCTACGAGCCTCTAGATTGGGTAGCTCGGCCTGCATCTTCTCCGCAATTTCCCTTCTATTTTTCATCATCTAAATACAACTTGGCATTTGCTTTACTTCGACCATATCCGTGTATTCAATTGTAAGTGATCAATCACATCGGTGACAAGATCTATAGATTTGTAAAAGTGGTAGAAAGTGCCCTCGGGTAGAATGGGAACCTTCAAGTCACTCTCAAATGAACGCTCATATTCAATGGCTACGAAAACGGTACCCTGCATAAACGAAAAGGACAAACGATCTCCATACCTCTCTCTCAAGCGTGTCATATTAGACATCATATGAGGTGTGAGGATGTAACGCGCTTCGACTTGATCAGAACCATAGACCGCAAAGGCTTTTTCAAAAATAGGATCTTCCAGATAGACGAGATCCAGGCCAGCCCAACCAAAGGACTGCACCTTTTTCCCCAGCCAGGGGCCAAGGGCGTTCTGAGCAAGGTCAGGAAAGACAAGGGTCTTCCCCTTTAATTCCTTGTTGAAATCAATAGCTACGAGGATGCCACCAAATAGATCCGAGCGGCCGTCTTTACCCTCACTGCTGATATTGATATTTGAAAAGGAAAACTTCGTATCACCATGCTCTCCCTTAATCAAGTTATTGCCATAGATAGGCCGTGATTTTGCCACTAAGCCAGATCGTTTAACCAAACCAGGTCGCAAGTGCCGATCAGCCTTATAGCTCCAATTGCCCTCCATAGCTTCTGTAATCACATTGCCTATACTTTGTTGTAATTCGTCTTTAGCTTTTAGTCTAGCCGTCCTGAGATAATAAACTGCTATCCCTATACAAGTAAAAGATCCAAAAAGTAAAGCAGAAACCACGTGTTCGCCCGAATAAGTAGTTAGTAGGACAATCAGGGCTATCCCGACAATAACCAGCAGTAAGGCCGTCCACTCCGTTTTTCGGCGGGCCTTCAAGGTTTCCTTCCGCTGTAGCTCCAATTCAACTAGTTTGGGGCGTACTTTATGTAATAGCTCTACTTTGGGTTTATACATGCTTAGGGGCTTATTTATCTCGCACTGCATATTCCGGCTCCAACACAATTAGGTCCACGGGATCAATCCGCTGCAGTTTCAACAAAGAGGCAAATACGGCAGTGGGGAACATTTCTATGGAATTATTGTACTCCATAACTGCCGCATTATAGGCTCTCCGGGAGGCTGAGATTTGTGCTTCGACTTCTACAATCGATTTTTGCAAATGGACAAAACTCTGTCCTTGCCGCAACGCAGCATCTCTATTGATGGCTGAGGTAATTTGCGTGATGGATTTGGCGATCTGGTTTTCGTGGCGGACCATAGCCGCAGGTGGCAGCTCCTTGGAATTTGTCTGCTTAAGCAGACTAGTAGCCTCTTGCACTAAACGAAATTCAAACTCAGCACTGGTCTGCACAACTTCCGCCAATTTGGGTAACAGTTCATGACGCTTCTGTAGCATGGTTTCTAAGCTTGAATACGCATACTGCAAAGCATTCTTGCGATGGATAAAACTATTGTAGCTCCACCCAATCAATAGGGAAAGGAATAATATCGACAGTAGTATTATGGCTAGCTGAATCATTGTTGAAACGCTCTTTTATACTACTGATATTAATACAAATCCGTCAAAAAGGCACCAATTCTAGGCCAATGATTTACTTTACTCGACTAATCCTCATGCTTAAATGCCCATCGATAGAAGCGCCGAAAGCCCCAAATAAGGACACCTATTGCTACCAACCAGACCAGAAGCGCTGATGTTGACATAGCCATTGAAAGCAAGGATACTGGGGACAAGAATAGGTAGGCAAGTACAATAATGGCCCCCACTACGGAGACGAAAACGATAGGACGGTAATTTTTCATGGTATGGGGAAATTTATGAACGACTCGTAATTTAGAAGAAGCTTCATCTAAATGTACAAAAACCCCATTTAACATATGTTTATTTTCGTCAATATCAAGTCGTAGGTGGCGCTAGTCGCAGAAAGGACTGCTTTTTGATTGACTGTAGGATCGCTTCATAGCTATTGTCTACTAATTCCTGACCAATGATCAAGGAATTAGCTCGATCCTCAATCTTTCCAGCCAACCAGCTCACAATATCTTCCACTATATCTTCCTCACCAAAGGTCAGATAGATCCGTACAACCTCCTCAAAGCCAATTCGGGTACCCCGATGGTCTTCATCCATAATGATCGTTCCACCCGTGTTGGGGACCTTAAAGGTATCGCCATATTGTAGCCAGCGGTAGAAGGAACCAAAGAGGTGATACTTTAAATCTTTATCACTCGTTTTGATTTCAATCTTCATCTTCTTGGTAGCGAACAAGGCTTCCGGGGACATGAAATCCCGCTTCATCTTGGCCTTGGCACCGGGAGGTGTACCAATGTTCTCTCCTTTATGAAAAGCTTCAATCTTCTCTGATAAAGTCTGGATTTCCTGAAACCGCTCCTTGGCCATTTCTAGGATGGTATCATCTTCAAATTTCTGAAATTGGTCGGGATGGTACTTTACACGGAGTTCTTTCAACTTCTGTTTGAAAGTCGCTGGAGAAAGTTCTTCTATCGTCGTTCCAAAGTACTTTTGGATCAGTTCTTTTTCGTGCGCGGTAAGCGGATTTGCCATTTGCTGTTAATGATTTACAAGATAAATATAGTATTCAATCTCCCCATATCATAATAGGAACGAACCTTCAGGAGGAGAGGGCTCAAAACGCAGATGTTTAGTCTAGGAATACGTGTCTTGTAATGGTATGATCGGACTTAAGAAGAACAGACAAACTTACGCTATGGTTGAGGAGGAGATAAAATTACTTCATTGGGGCTTGTACCATTCCATAAAGAGCTCGTCTAGAGATTGCCCTTTCCAACGCATGGCATCGCGTTCTAGGCCATAGGTTTCAAACCCAAAACTTTCGTACAGGCTTTTGGCAGCTTCTGCCGAAGCTGTTACAGATAGGACAACCTTCACCAAGCCCTCTATTCCCTTCGCTCTTTCCAAGGTAGCTTCCATCAAGGCTCTGCCGATTCCTTTACCTCTGTATTGCGGATAGACAAACACGCCCCAAATAAAAGCACGATGCCGCACCTTCTCTCGGTCAGATAAGACGAATCCCATTATGCCTTGTAATACCCCTTTGTCAAAATAGCCAAGGATGAAATTCTTCTCATTCTTGGCTGCTAAATCTTTTTCGGTTTGCGTTCGGTCGAAGGCCGAAACAGGCCTCGGGTCAGATCCAAAGGCTTGTGGAGCTTGCGTCAGGCTATCGCTGCGTATCTGAATAAAAGCATCGAGGTCATCGCTATCTAAAGGTCGTATCATAAGATTCTGTTGTTATATCTTAGTGTTCATCCCCTTGATAAATCCACATCGGTTCTGTCTGCCCAGCTCTTTCAAACCCACATTTCTGATAAAATTGTATTGATCCACCATCAGCTACTAATATCTGCTGATGAAAGTCTCCGTACTTTTCCTGAAACCGCTCTACAATCATGCGCCCCACTCCTTTTCCTTGGTAATCGGGATGAACGACTAGGTGGGCATAATAGACCACTAAAAACCCATCCGAAATGGCATTCCCTAAGCCGATCAAACGATCTCCATCCCAAGCAGTAAGTAGGCTATGAGAATGTAAAAGTGCCTGGTATAATTTATGGGGCTTTTTGGCAGAAGACCAATCTACTGATTCGTATAAAGCAATGATTTCAGCTTGCGCAAGCTCTTTCGTCTCTTTGATTTCGATTGACATACCTAATCTTTAAATGATACTAAAATCCAAAGCTTGCAGATCGGGTTCAACCCAGCGCGCCCGAGCCTTGACACTGAATAGCGTAGATCTCTGATAAAATAGTAAGGGTAATTTACGATCAGCATACCTGCTCTCTAAATAAGTGGTGGCTAGATCATGCAGCTTTCCTTGATGAGATTTCAAAAATTGCTCTACGACCCAAATCCAAAAAAGGGTCATCGTTTCATGATAGCCACTAGTGCTGGAGTTTTCCGTCCCAACGGCTACATTGTAGCTAATGATTCTCGAACGAAGCAAGCAAGTAGCTTCATCAAGGGAGTGATGATGTAAATGCCATAAGGCCACTAGCAGATGGGCTTCGTGCGTCCAGGCCTCCTTGGGTAAAGTCCGGGCCACAAAGTCTTCAACCAAGCGATCTAAATCAGTTGAAGCCGCTAAGGGTACTTCTTTTTCCATGGGTTTTAATAATGGCAAGTTGCGATTCATGCCAAGGAGCCCAAATGCGTCAGATATTTGCGGCAAAAACAAGCTCCTAGCTGCTTTTTTGCAAATTCTTCCTTTTTTGCGCTCATTCACCGCAACTTGGGGTAATTGATGCGAATGGTAGGGCTGGCTAAATGCAGTTCGTTGTGTTTCTGGTACTAATCGTCAATACCCAATCGCTCCTTTCTCTCCATAATAGCAGAAATCATACTTCGTTTCAGGCGTTCCATTAAATGTTCTTGTTCCTCGGCACTCATATACTTTAGGTGCAAAGAGAGCGTCTCCCTCTTGGTTTTCACCTCCAGGTAGTTTCCGCGCTGATTCATTTCCTTAATTTCTGCTATGTCTATGATCGACTCCTTACCTTCGTAAACGGCCAATTGTTTGTCACTGATGGCGAAGCGTGGATAGTTGACGAAATATTCAATTACATAATTAATCAAAATCCCCCCACAAATGATCATCCCAAGTAACCACAACAAACTGGTCATTCTAGTTTCCATTACATTAGATAAGACGATGAGTACAATCCCTGGTGTGAAATTGGAAAAATTAACCCGTGGTCTCTTGTAATGATAAGTAGTCCATTCCTTGCCTGTATTTTCTTTTGCCAAAGCGACAGTCCTCACCCAAAAAAAGGCAATTAATACGACCGTAGCAGTCAGCAAAACATTAGAGGTAGTCTGGTAGGAAAAGGGATTAGCCTCAAAGTATTGTAGGCTCAACAAAAGACAAATTCCTAAAAAAGTAATGAAGGCAGCCGCGTCGTAGATTTTACGAATAGTCAACATCTATTATTTTTAAGCGATTGTTTATTCACAACCTGTAAATCCAAAGAATAATTCCCAACTACCGGAAAAGGTAGCCATTTAGGTACGAAGTTTCCATCCTGAATGCAAAGCCCAATGTTCCGCTCCTTCGAATATCATATCCATTAAAGGGTCTTTTATGAAGTAATACCCGTCTTTGCTCTCCGGGAACAATTGTGCTAAACGCTCCTTCAGTAAGCCATAGGTTTGCCTGGTCACAGCAGAAGCGCGTAAATAATCCCGGAACAACAAGGGATATCTCTGATTAAAGCGACCGTATTCCCGAATATGAATATGCATTCTTCGCTGGCCTTCCTTTTCTCTAATCATGCGTTTCTCCAAATCCGGCGAATTGGGATCCATGCCAGAAAACTCATCGTGATATGCTTTCGAGAAGCCGGTGTAACCCGCTGCTTCCAACTTGGTCTGGATAGCAGGATCTTCAAGGTCATGGACGGTGATTTGGATATCCAAGACATCCTTAGCTTGCAGGTTAGGGACGGAGGTGGAGCCAATATGATCAATGTATCGGGCTGTATCTCCTAAAGCTGATTTAAGATCCTGAGCTGTTTCTTCGTATTCTTTCGGCCAGCTGGCTTGGTAGGGAATGACTTGGATGGGGCGGGACTTTTCGAAGGTAATTGCTGTGGGCATGGAAATGAAGTTTGATGATATATTATGGGCCAACAAATTAAGACTTGAAAACATTCCCTTCAGAGCTAGTCAAATGGAGATACAACAGTAGAAAATTAGGTCCCGTATTTTCAGTCTTTTACTGCTTAATTTTATCCTTATGCAAGCGATGATAATCCTTGGCAAGTTTTATTAGGTAAGAGCGGGAAAACGTTTGGAATTTGTTTATTCGATTAAATAATTTCGGGGAATCCTGCATGTAATAGCGGAGCATTCCCTTGTAGGCCGTATTCTGTTTTTCAAAGGTCTTCCCTTTAATTTTCACCATCTTCGTATCAAAGATTAACTCGTTGAGTCCCAAATCTTCTTTTTTAATAAAGTATCGATCCTTTTCTTCATCATCGAAAAAGTATATATCTACTTCGCCCTGAAAGATGACCTCTACAAACGTAAGCTCGCCACCAATCTCTACTGACACAAAAGTCTTGGAATTAATAAGTTTATAGGCCAAAATATCCTTAGGTGTGAACAGCTCAGGTTTTTTCTCACCTATGCGCTTGAACTTACAGACCTGGGGGGCTCTGCTGTACCAAGAAGGATCATACTCAATCTTCCCAAAGAGCGTATCTTGTTCTAGAGTGATAACCACTCCTTTTATATATTGTCCGTTCAGTATCTGTGTTATCTGTGTCAATCCCTGAGACCAGGAAACAATACAAAAGGAGCAGACTAGGATTAGCTTGTTTACATCAAATTTCATTGCGCGCGTTATTAGTTAAGTAGAGCTTTACAAATAGTAGATCAATGTATGACATTAGATTTACTACTGGAAGGATATTCTGTGATTTCTAAGGCTACTTGATTGGATTTTGACCCCGACGGTCAACATGAAGGCGTGAAAGTGTAAGGTCTCTCCAAAGAAGAAGGTGCCTCCGGTATTATTCACTCCAAACTGATAAGAAAGGGATGCGTTTCCTGAAAGTGATTCATTGAATAGAAAGTTCACAACCACGCCAGTTTGAAATCCCAACACAGTAGTTTGCAGTAAAGTGCGATTATCTTCTGTTTTTCGAAACTGTCCATTGTCGCCCGGAGATGGGAAGCCCGAACGCGTGACAAGTCCCTCTACTTCATCTCCACCATTTAACAATAAACTCAAGTTAGGACCAAATTCAAAGCCGATACTTGTACTCCCATTAGTTTTATAAATCAGTAGATAACTCAAATTCAACCAATCCGTTACTAGATCAAACTCATTTGATACACCCAAAAGATGCCCTCTTGCGGCTGTTCTAAAATCACCCTTCTGGGCTAGATAGGTTAATCGAATCTCACCATAACCTGTAGTAGGAAAGGGATGCCTATAGCCCAACCCTAAGGTTGGACTGATTGTAGGGTCATAGTCAAAGCCCATGCTGGGATCCCCAAGATCTTGAGCCCTTCTAATAGAGGTGTAGTTTCCTCCCAAGAAAAAATGCCAAGCAGGTTGTTCTAGGATAATTGACTGTGTATGTGTAGAAGGAATAAGAAATAGAAAAGCGAGTATGGCACTAAAACAGTACCTCCTAATATGACAGCGCATAACATCCAATTATTGACAGCAGAGGCCCCTACCTCTTACCACCTATTTGACGATCCAATTCAACGGCTTCTAAGATAAAGGATTTCAGGAGATCTACCTCTATTTCTTCTGGAGCGAAAAAGGTCTTGGCATACACAATCTTGCGACCTCCCTTTTCCAAATAACCAACATCATCCGTCAATAGATGTCCTGTACAGAAACCGAACATCACCCCTTCCTTTTTCACCTTACCCCAGGGAATAGCGGAAGGCCAAATGAAGCAGATGCGCCGATTTCGCGAATAATAAGGAACGTTATAAGATAACTTCTCGCGGGCATCGGGTATGCAATCCCATACGATTTCTCGCAGGTGCTCAACGAGCAGACGCTCTGCTTCCGGGAGGTAATCCAGAAATTCATCTACATGCTTGAAATTGACGGGTTGCATTTTGGCCATGTCTTCGCTATTCAGTTGGGAAACCAGGATCAGACTTGATCCGCTCTACCTGTGCTTGGTGTCGATTCAGGTGAAAGCGTAGGAATTCGATCCGCTGCACCACGTTCAATGGGCCAGAAATTGGATGTGGATAAATGATTTTAGCAGGATCATAG
>CAJXPD010000159.1 GCA_913057785.1 uncultured Lewinella sp.
TTATACCTGGTATTTGGCCGGCGCTGGAAAAAGAATCTACTATGAACATGGAGGAGGGGATACGGGGGTAAGTACAACTATATTCATGGATCCTCGGCGGAAGAATGCTATTATCATTTTTTGTAATACCAACTTTTCGGTGAATAAGCTCTGGCGTGAGATTGCAGGAATGGCCTTTAGGTGACATGAGGTGATCCTTTTCGGTTAGAGTGAAAGTCCTTTTCAGGTAATTGCTAACCACATTCAAATATGGACTTTTATCTTAACCTATTCTTCCTTATTTTTATGGAACAGTACCAAATGGACAACACTCTTGAAAACCCAACTGAAGAAACTTATTGCTAAAGGTGAAACCGAAAAAGCTATTGCACAGCTAACTCAGCTGTCCATTAATGACCGCACGCTTTCCCACGAGATCATTTCCTTGTCCGGCCGATTCCACCAATACCAACGAGATCGATTGGATCAGATCAAAAGCCAAGATCATCTGGATGTAGAGTTCAATAGAATGAACCAGAAGGCTTTAGATATCATCGAACGACTTCCGGCGGATGTCAAGCTAGGGGCTATGCAAAATAAAGGGCTATTAAGCTTGAGCATCTTGGCATTTGTCGCTTTAATCTCCCTGACCGTATACTTCCTGCTTCCTACAAAGGAGCAGCAAAAGATAGATGAATCTAGTCAGACTACAGAATCCACTCAATCAACTCCAGCTAACAAAGAACTAGATTCACAAACAAGTTTTGACTCAACAAATACGAAGACCCACATTGAAGTAAAGGATCAAGCAAAGGTGGGCACCATAGTTACCGGCGACTCAAATAAAATTGACATTAAACAGGATTTCTAATGATCAAATTGAGCAACGCCTTGCTACTGACACTTCTAGTGCAGTTAGCAGCCCATGCCCAGGAGGGACAAAGTGTCCTCATCCAGGATGATGCCCGTGTAGGACTAATCGTAACGGGGGAAGGGAACACCCTCCATACCACCCAAATCTTTGGCAAGTCGCCAGAGTATGCTGAGTTAAAGTCTGCCTTAGAGGAGTATGAGGAGCAAATCGGCGATAAAGCTGACCTCTGTGATGAGATGGTGGAGGATAAACTTCCAGAGAAGTATATTGAAAATTGCACCGCTGAATTGGCACAACTCAGTCGCAAAAGAGATTCCATTCGAAAAATCGAAAAGAAGTTTAGAGTTGACGTACTTCGCCTAGCCGCAATGTTTGAAGAAATAGAAGTGAATACGGAGCGGATGGCTATAGCAGAGGCATTATTTGAGCAAGGTAAAATATGGGAAGCTGATGCTATCTTGAAAGTAAGTGAATTAGAAGGTGAAACGGAGCAACTGCTCGCCAAAAGAACTCGAATGGAATCAGGGCTTCAACTGACTGATAGCTTGCTAGCAGTGAAAGCTAAGGAGTGGCTAACTAAAGCCTTGTTGACCGGAGTTCGTTTCAAATTGGTCAACTGGGAGGACTCCATCCAATATTATATCAAACAATCCATCAAGTGTAGGCCGATCTTCGGCAATTTGTGGGAGTATGTTGAGTTTTCCTATTACCAAAACAGCTTAGATTCTGCCCTATTTTATATAGATCGGATAAGGACTGAAATCCCAGGCCATCTGACGGATCATCAGCAGATTAAGTTGAATAATATGTTAGGCATGATTTACACCCGGCAAGGTAAGAATGCCCAGGCGGAAGCGGCTTATTTGGAGACCATTCGGCGTTTGAACAACTGGAAGGCTGAAGATCAAAAAGTACATTTAGTAAATGAAGCCAATCTGTATACCAACCTTGGGGTACTGGCTGAACATCAAGGAGAATTTGAAAAGGCCGAGCGGCACAATCTGCAAGCCCTGGAATTATTATTGGAATTAAGTAGGACTGATTCTGTGGCCTGGAGGGATAACATAGCTTCGATTCGAAACAACTTGGGGATAGTCTATGAATCTCAAAGACGGTACAGCAAATCTAAAGAACAACATTTGATGGCCATAGACTTGCGTCGAGCAATGGCAAGTTCGAAGAATTGGCTCCATCAAGAGAAACTGGCATCTAGCTTAAATAATCTAGGAGCGGTATTGAGGAAGTTGAATGAGCTCGATGAGTCGATTGAAGTATTGAGAGAAGGATTTCAATTGTGGACTAGGCTCATTAGAATTGATCGCCAGCGTTTCCTATCTGTCTTTTCCATCAACAAAAATAATTTAGCTAATGCTTTGTCCCAGACTCAGCAATTCGGAGAGGCTGAAAAATACTATTTACAGGCCATTGAAGATCGGACAGAATTGGCTAAGCGGGAACCAGCAGAATTCTTGCCCGACCTGGCTAAGACGAAGAGTAACCTGGGCGTTTTGTACAATAACTGGAAAAAGCCTGAACAGGCAAGGATCATCCTTCTGGAGGGCATTCAAAACTACGATAAGGTGGTCAAGACAGGAGTTACCGTTTCCAAGAAAGCCTTGTTTGATATTCATGCAAACCTAAGTACTTCTTTATTCTTATCAGGGAAGCTATCAGATCTTCAAGGGACGTACCGCACCCTAATTAACTTGGCCCAACAGCTAGCGGAAAAGCAGCCTGAGCAATACGAAGTGGAACTGGCGCAATTGCACTTCTTCCTTTCTTACGTGAAGCTTCAGTTGCGGAATCAAACCGAAGCGCTGGAACAATTGGATTCGGCCAAACACTACGTGCTGAAATACCTTCCTAAGGTCAGGGCCAAACTGATCTTTTTTCGAATGATTGAAGTCTACGGCATTGGGATTGTTGATCCTTCCTTAAGGTTTTATGAAGATGAAAGTGCCACATTGCGAGATACCATTCGGAACGAAACCGATCCTAACAAGCTAGTACCACTTTTGGAGGATTTTCTATCGATTTGGGAAAAAGCACTGGAAGAAGCGCCTGAAAATGTGGTGCTTAAGACTTACCTAGCCTCGGAGTACAACAGCCTAGCCTACTATTCCTTATTTGTCCGGAATTTCCCTGCTGCAGAACGACATGCCAAGCGCGGATTAGTTCTAGACCCAAGCTCCCCTTGGTTGGAGAGTAATTTGGCACCTGCATTATTGCTACAAGGAAAGTACGAGGAAGCCAAGGCCATTTACGCATCCAAAAAAGGAAAAAGAATGGAATCACTTGGGACTTGGCGCAAGGCCTTCTTAGAGGACCTTCAAAAACTGGAGGAGGAAGGCATCACTCATCCTGATGTGGAAAAGATTCGTGCTTTCCTGACCAAAGACTAATGCTGAGGTTTTCGTTGGGTAGAGAAGAAAGAAGAGGGAACGAATTGGGCAGTAAGAAAAACAGTTTTTGAAATAGCTAGGACTGATGTTCCAAAGTGGAAGAAAAGGAAAATAATACTATCTTACTGACGTGATTTCAAATTCAGGTCTCACCGAATTCGGGTGACCTAACTCTAATTGTACCATGTAATCAGCTCTCGTTCTAAGAAGAAATCACGTATCATGAAAAATACTATCCGCATTTTTCTCATTCTGTTCCTCCTGCAAGCCTGCCAAACCACTCATCGCATTACTGACTTCAACCAGCAATGGGAGCTGCTGCAAATGGAAGGCCAGCAACTTCCTATACATAGACTGGCGGCAAGCCCTAAGGCAATTTGGGCCGCTGATTATGGTTCTGGGACACTTTATCAAAGTAAAAACAAAGGCAAGACCTGGCATAAAATGCTTACACTAGGTTCTGAATACCTCGAGGTTTTGCAATTTGTGGATGACAAATATGGATTCACTTGTGGTGACTATGGCTTTGTATATCGAACCACAGATGCTGGCCTAAGTTGGCAAGAGATTAGTCCCTCCATAGATGGACGAATTACGGATCGATATCGCAATCATCCGGAGAAAGACCAGAAGCCGGAAGGGCTTTTTGTGGCCTACTACAATATGCACTTTCTCGATGAAAATGAAGGTTTTGTTTCAGGCTTCTCGTATCAACCCAAAGAGGGTTTCAGAGCATCCTATGAACCGCTAGTCTTTCATACTATCGATGCAGGAAAAAATTGGAACCTAATCTCTAAAGAAAAGACGGAAGATTTCCTAGCCGCTTATGTGCTCCGAGCTCAGCCTCAAAACGAAGTCATTAATGGATTATTTTATCGGGATAAAACGGAAAGTGTTCAGTTAGCGAAAGATAGGAGTCGTCAAGATATTGTAATCCGCAAACAAAGGGCAAGCATGGCAGCAGATACTAGCTATCTACCACCTCACCCTTTTAAGAGGGGAATGCTTAGACATATTCTATTTCTGAATAAAAATGAAGGCTACATTCTTGGCGGATCTTTGGATGAGGGAAACCAAAAAGCTATTGTTTACAAAACAGTGGATGCGGGCAGGAATTGGCTCTATATTCCCACGGAAATGCCGCATATCCACGGTGCTGTGATTTATGGAAATTACCTATGGATTAGTGGCAAAGAAAATATGCTAAAGCGCCGAAAATTAAGGTAGCTTCATTCAAATCCAGTGACTGCTCAGCCTCATTTACGAGCCAATATGTATGCGACTCTTGTAGTAAGATCTTTTTGGTCTAAGCCTCGAAATTTTCTAGCCATCTGCGCAGAAGTGAATAGGTGATCGCAAGTGACTAGGTCTTGGCTAAGAATCTGAAATCCAACCTTTCGATATTGTTCCAAGTAGGCTGAATAGGGTAAACGATTGATGACCACCTTCTTTCCCCCTGTAGCTAGCTTCCACTCTAATTCACTAAATGTCCAATGACCGTTCCAGGAAGGTGTGATTCCATGAGCACTAAGATCGATACAATGCGATGTACAACCGCCAGGTCTTAGCCAGGCATCCATTTCTTGAAAGCAATGCCCTAAATCCGTAATGTATTCTAAAACAGCTTGCGAGAAGATTAAATCTGTGCTTTCTGCGGGTATTACCTCACTGGCCTCTTTTGGACAGGCAAATCTGATGAAGGTGTTATTGGGGTTATCGATATTCTCTAAGTCTTTACGAATAGCCTGCAATCGATCTCTATGGAGGGTCTGCTCGAGGTGCTGCTGAGAAAGAAGAGTGCTCGGGAAACTGTAGTCGGATAGAGGAGGGTTGATCTTTGGGAACTCTCGATTGTCAGGAATAGTAGCTGAGCTCTTGAACAATTGGATCAGTTCCTCAAATACTTGCAGGTTTCGTTCTACGTCCCAGTAGCGGATAACATCTATGGCATAGATTTTTTGGGTGCCAGTCAGCAAGGCCGCCAGTCCAATGCCTAGGGAATCTCCGGGACCTAATTCAACCACGGTCTGTGGTACTGCCGAATTGAATTGGTTCCAATTTTTTAGATGCCGCATCCAAACTGCATAGCAATATCGACTTTTGATCGTACCTCCTGTCCTGGTTGGCAGCAAGGATTTGACGCCAGGCATGTGCTTGAACATACCTTTTACAATCGGACTTAGTTTTTCGGTGTTCATAGTTAACTAGGGATATTAGTTTGAGGCTAATTCAGTAATGAATCAACTTCCGTGATAGATGGTAGATTATGACTACTGCTCGACAAGTCAAAGATCAAATTAATCTAGGGGCCCAGAATCTCAATGTATCAGATTGAGAAAGGGTAATAAGATGCTGAGCCTAATTAGGCCCGTTTGAAATAGGTCGGTTATTTTCTACTAGAGGGGCATTAGAGATGGGTGGCTAAGATATAAGTATAACCGCCAGCTCTTATAGTATTGGTAGTCCTGTAGGTTGGTTCTTCAATTGCGTATAAAAGTATTGCTATCAAATGTAAGTAAAATATATGAAAATTGCCAGTAATGTGATGAGGACCAGCTCTGACAAATGAAAATCAAGCTCTCATCAATCGCTGGTTTCTAGTTATTATTTGGACGGATCGGAATTGGAAAATGATTTGGAAGATAGGTTTCCGTAGACCTATTACTTTCTGTGTACGTAAGTATGAGAGTCAAGGAACTTTAGCCAGTTTAATGGCTCTTTCAGGGCAAGCCTGTACGCAGGCACCGCAGGCGTGGCACCTACTTGGATCCGTCAGGTAGGCCTTTCTTTTATCAAAAAAGGTTTTGATTTTACCTTTCAGGTTGAGCGTAGCTCTATCTTCTATTGTGATGGGTCGCATTTCAAATAGATCAAAGGGGCAGACCGCTACACAGTCTTCCTTCGCCCCACAGCTATTAAAATTTACAATGGGTATAAGTTTACCGCCTTCATCATCACAGTTACTCTTTGGAGCAGATTTACTCATATTGAGGGGTTTTGCTTCTGGCAATTCTTAATTTGTAAGACAAATGGATACGTCCGTTCTACACCTACTCAGACATGTAATGCAGCTCTTCCGTGCTATTACCTTTGCCTTCAGACAAGTCAGAGAACGAGTATCTAGATTTCCTGATTTTTACCAGTATCTTGCCCACCTAATTCATCCAAAATTTTCGTGAATAGATTCTCCTGATAGTCCTCCAAGCTTTTGTAATCTGTATCGTGCAATACCATCAGCTCTTTGGCTTGTACCAGGTTTAATTCTGGAAATTCCTCCATTATTTTCTTGACAGACTGAAGGGGGGGCATAGATTTCCGTAGTTCTGCAAAGATCAACAAGATATTCCGGCCGTTTTTTTCTAGTCTTAAATACTCCTTGTTCATTGGTAAAACTTATAATGTTTGACAGAGTGAATGCTTAGCATGCGTCTTTGTAGAACCATCGAAATGCAAGAATGATTCCACTATGGGTTGTTCTGGGATTTCACTCATCCTACTTATCAAGATAAACCTTACGATTTTGCAGCTGAGCCTTTTCAAATCAGTGTAGGTGTTTTAGATGAAGCCAGAATTTGGGACCTCTCGGTACATAGACCAAAAGGTCCCAATGGTCTTTTTAGATTACAGTTCGAAGCACAGTTGCCCTGCTAAAATAGAGAATTTCAATGGGTTACAAGACCCACTCCAAAGGAATTTGGATTTGATGAAGTCTGTTCTTCGCTTCATTAAATTTTTGTAGTCCGACAACCAATACTTTAGCGATTGACGTCCGATTAATTCTTTCCTTTGGCCCGTTAACTCCATCCGTAATCGTTAGCCAAAACACTATATTGCTGATTCTCCGTTCAAGTTCTAAGTTTTATTCAACGCTCTGTTTTTAAACCGAATTATGAACCATAGCGAAATGAAATTCGGTAACAGGAACATTAGAAAAGATTGAATAACACCTGAGGTGTCCGCAATCACTCCGGCTTGAAGCCCGGCCCATAGATCCAATAGATCCATGGCTAGTCTGGCCAGAAGGGCAGTTATGGTAGAACTAAAGGTTCGGAAAACCAAGATACCTAAAATCATAGCCACCGCCAGAGCTAGATATCTTCCCCCCGAATTCAATAGGATGAATTCACTCGCACCCCCTGTATCAATCCCAAAACTTTCCATCAACCCTTGACCATCGATCAAACTGTATATACTAAAAATCAGTGTCCACAGCGTCAAGTAAGCGGGTAATATATACCACCACCAAGGGACGGAAAATGCGTACTCAGCTTTGATTTGCATAATAATGGCATTGAGCTGGTTTGAGAAGAAATTGGGTTTATGAGTCTAAAACACTTTCTCCAAAGGAATTTGGAGTTGATGAGGTCTGTTCTCCGCTTTGTCAAATGGGGTGCCATCCACGTGTTTTGCTCCCATAAATAACAAACCATTCTTGAAGTATATCAGGTCGTAATCCGAAACGATCTGGCCTTCCACAATCTTAAACATGGGAAATGCTTTGCCGAGAATATCTTTCTTCTCATTTAAGGCAAAAGGAGTCATGCCTACTGGTAAGCCGGCATTCAGCATTTGCGCAGCTTGCTCATGAAGTGGTGTGACACCGAATCCCTCATTGAGGACATAGTCTATCTTCCAAGCGCCCTCAGCGATAGGATGTTCTTCTCCCCATTTTAGATCTCCCTTGAATTCGAATTCCATTAATGGGAATTGACCATAATTATCCCCGAACAAAGTGATGGTTCCAACGAACTTATCTCCTTCCAGATACTTGAAATTTCTTTTGAGAAAGGTGGGTTCGATTTGGCCACTTCCAGTTCGATCTTCTGTTGGGCGTAATTCTACGCTAATCGATGTCCACTCTCCCTGTGCGTACGCTTTGACTTCTTCTAGTGTGATGGGTTGTGCAATGTTGTGCATGGCTGTTTTTCTTAGATTTTGAGCAGTACTATCGCACGATTGGAAAAGACAAAGTGCAACAATACCAGTGATTAGAAAAGAAGCTTTGTTCATATCAGAATTTTGCTTGGTTTGATACAGCAAAGCTCTGCCAATAGTTACAATAGCACAAGTAGTTATAATTTAATTGCCTAGTAATAAAAAAATGACTAAAGTTGAATATCAGATACTTAGAAATTGAGATTCTTGAGAAGAAATTAATCTTTTTCAAATAGAGTACTCCCTTTTCTCCTATTTTCACCTCTTTTTATGACCCCATGCTATCAGAAGAAATAACCGTATTGGTTTCCTAGCATGTCGCGTTTTTCCTATCTCGCCTACCCCCCTCTCCCTAATTTTGCCCAAAAAGATGAAGAATTGCTATGTACTAGCTTTGCTGCCATTAATCAGCAGTTGCCAAACGTCCACTATCAGCGATCAAGATGCTGAGACTTTGATCATTGAAACATTGCAGCAGGAGACGAGGTATTTTTGTGAGCGCGACTTGCTCAAATGGGAGGAGCAGTGGTCTAAGCAACCCTTCGTTTCTAAAATGTATGCGGGAAATATTGAGTTTAAGGAATTTTCTGGTTGGGAGGCGATTCGGCAAAATACGGTGGATCACATTAGTGATCATCCCGATCCAATTCCCGTGCCGCAAGTCGATCAAGCATATACCGTCACAGTCTTCGAGGAAACAGCACTCGTTATGTATGCTAAGATGGGGGAGCAAGGACCAATTAGGGAGATGCGATTCATGGTCAAAGAAGGCGAGAAGTGGAAGATCGCCCGGATGCAGACGATCCATTGATTCCCTGCCTTAATGCCCAAAGAAATAGCCATTCATTTGGAAGAGGAACAGAAAGATTCCCGCTATGATTAAGTACACATTGGCGGCCTTGTAAAAAGCACGATAGCTTTTCTTAGACTGCCATTGCGTTATGAAAAACACGATAGGAATTAAAGCGGCAACTTGACCTAATTCTACGCCTACATTGAAGCTGATGATTTTTAATAGAAATTGTTCAGCACCTAGATCAAAGGACTGTAGGCGAGTAGATAAACCGAAACCATGAATCAGCCCAAAGAGGAAAACCATGAATAGGAGATTCGGCGATTTTACCTTGAACCACTTTTCAAAACCGCCCAAGTTTTCGAATCCTTTGTAGAGCACACTCAAGGCTATTACGGCGTCAATGAGGTGCTCATCGGCCTGTATACCTAGATAGGTAGCCCCGATAAGCGTGATGCTATGGCCAATGGTAAAAACGGTAATGAAGCGGATTATATCTTTAAATCCACTTAGATAGAAGATTACTCCAGCCAAGAAAAGCAAATGATCATAACCGGTTACCATATGTTTGGCCCCTACCCAAATGTAGGACAGTAGGCCTCCATTGTTAAGAATTGCCTGATCGCCGGCACTGACGCCATGGGCGTGGAGCCATAGAGGAGAAAGAAAGGCAGCAAGTATCGGGACAACTAGAAGTAGTGATCTTTTCATGAGGAATGGCATGTTGGCATTTACAATTTGATAGTTGGTGATGAAACCTCGAAATCAACTTCTTATTCTAAATCAGTATCCTTTTGCTGATTGAAATAAAAAAACAGGCCAGCAATCAAGACAAAGCTGCCAATCCAATAAAGATAGGAGGGAATACCAGCCGTCTCTTCGTGGCTATGGTCATCGTGATGATGACCATCCTCATGACTGTGGCCGCCTTCCGCATGACTATGATCTCCTGAATCGTGGCTATGATCATGCCCGAGCTTGAAGGTTAGGGTAGCCCAATTCGATTCGTGGGTCAGTCCAGGTTCTTCAGAGGTCGTGAGATGTATCGTTCGTAGGAACCATCTCCCGTTATCAGTAACCTTGAAGGCTACTACGCCGTTTTCATTGGTGCGTAGCTGCTGTATCCCATCACCGTGGTGATGATGCTCTTCATCGGCCTCATGATCATGATCGTGGCTATGGCCGTGTTCATGATCATGTGTATCGGCATCGGAACCAACGTAGACTAGTTGATTAGGTAAAGGCTCACCTTTCCACAGAAGTTCTACTGTCAAGACTTCACCTATATGCATGTCGTAAGGGTTGTTTAGCGGGACAAATTCGATGGGGTATCCCAAAATCTGATGCCAATCATTGCTTCTTTTGTCTCCCACCTGGAAAACAGTTTTGACATGCTTGGAATACTTTTCCACTGCTGCTTGATCCAGTAGCTGGTTTTCTTTCCGCCAAGCCAACATATCCAGCACACCATCATGTTCCAGGTAGGTGTTGAAATCCTCCGCGCTCATCTCAATATTTCGAGCTCTCGTGGAAACACCTGCTAGCCAAGTACCCTCAGCTCCTGTATTGAAGTCCAAAATGGTAACACCCTTTTCTTCTCGCCATTGACTGGTATCTACTACCATTCTTTGCCCACTGCCCACCAAACTTACATCTACCATCCGGTCGCGATCAATCGTATTATCACTTGTCTCAAAAGTGCCATTGAACAATTCAATACTTGCAGAGGTGTTGGGTGGCAATATGTAGATGTCCAGTTTCAGGAACATGTCATGCCCACAACACAAAAGAAAGACCGCTAATAGTGTACCCAATTTTTTCATAATCGTAGATTGACGGACAGCGAAAGAATTCAATTTCTATTGCGGCGAATATAGAGCTAAACCAAAACAATAGGAAAAGAATCGGGCGGAATGAATCAGGCAGTTCTGAGCAATTCAACAAGAGGCAAGGTGCAAGTCACTCCCGTATTTCCTTAGTTCACTGCAGTTTTATCGCATGTGCATGGTCCTAGCTCTACCTTTGGATATCGAAAGTCAGCACCTGAACCCAAATAAGACCTATTCAATATGCGAAACCCTCTACAAAAAGCAAGTGTTCAGCGAACGATCACGACCATTACAGAGAAAATTGATCCACATCTAGAGGCAGGGTTCCTGTATTTTTCAAACCCAATAAAGACCAGTTATGGGCTTTCCGGAGGTGGGATCTGTCGCATCCTGAATGGCCAGTTGCAGCGAGAAGATCAGATAGAAGAGACTTTAAAAAACGAATTGAAGTTTGGAAGCCGAATTTTTGATGTAGTAAAGAAATTCCCCGAGCACACGAAGGTGAAGTTCCAATTTGAGAAAGGAAAGCCAGCAACAGTTAAGACCTATTCGGTACCGATGTTGTTGCAAGATATTGGCCGGACCATGTGCGATTTGCTGCGGAACAAGGCGGGAAACAAGGCCATCTGTCAGCTTGAATTTTTTGAAAATGGAGAACTGGAACTTGATATTCAGGGGTGCATTTTTACCCTTGAAGGTGAAGTGGAGCATCCTTTTTTTGAGATTAAGGAGGATGCAAAATGCCTTTACCACGCATTAGAAGGGAAGGCGAATAAACTGTGGTTTGTTTTTGACCAAGATTCTTTGCTGACTCAGGCTGATGTTGCCTTCCCAGCATTTGCGATCACGGCTTTCCAGGAGAATGCAGCGATTGATGGTCGATTGATTAATGATATCAATACCGTTTTTACCTACCTAGAATCTGGGGAAGTGGAAAAGGTAAGTGCTGCAATGACTTGTATAAAGACTACCCCAAGTTTCACTGAGTTGGTCAAAGATCGATATCTGAGGCTTCTGCAGGCACGGTCTAATGATCCTTTAATAAGTATCGAAGCCCTTCCTTCTTGTATGTTGAATAAGATAGACGTAAAGCTGCTGATGGAAAGGTTGAGCCCTTCTAAACATTTGAATCTAGCTTACCTGAATAGACATGAATCTAAGGTGATCGTAGATTTTGTTGGTTCTATGGTAATGAATAGTATAGATATCGAAGATTTTAAACGAAAAGCCCTACAGACGGAGTCGGAGTCGGCATTGCTGCAACTAGTCGATGCACAATCTAGAATTGTAAAAGTAGAAGTACAAAAGAGAATAGAAGAGTGCCCCGAATCTTGGATGAGTCAGCTATATCAGAAGTTGCTAGAGCTAAAGCTTGAGAAGGTACTTTTTGAAAAAACACTTTTTTCGGAGGCGAATCATTCTTTGGTATTAGATGGGTTCTATTTCTTTTTGGGCCTGAGCGGTGAGCAGCAGATATATATAGATATTCACCAATCAGAGGCCCCAAAAATTCCAGATATTATTTGGATGTTTAGAAAAATCCCACGAATAAATTGGTCGCAAACTCAGGCTAGTAGTTCTAGGTCCCCCTTGAAGTTCTCCAGATAAGTCAATCCTATAAATAAGAGTATTAGTGCCGGTCTCCATGTAATAGCCATTCGGACGTATAGGGCAGCCAGGGCTCGTCAAACCACCCCAAACCTAAAAAACCAAAACCATGAAAACCATTTATGTTATCGCTAGCCTTTTGATAATTAGTTTATTTTCCTGTAAAACCACCTATTTGTCACAGACGAATCAGTGGAATCAAAGCAAGGCTCGTTTGGAACGTCTTTCTCAGGAGTATCCCAATTTTAGTCTGGCTTTGCAAAAGCAACTGGCCGAAGCAGAAGAAATCTACGTCCAAGCGGAAGAGCAGATTGGAGAAGAAGCCAAAAAGGAAATGCTAAGTCAAGCCAACCGCAAAGCTTCCGCCGGATACATTTACCAACTGGATAATTGGGAGAAAAAGGTCGAGAAATTGCGATTAGATGCCATCCAGCTTTTTGAGTATGCTGAAAAACACAAAGATTTTGTGATTGCTGGTCTAAAGTCAGATAATATTGAGTTGATTATCAGCGATATGCAAGCTTATCTCGTCAGTATCGAGGTCAGTGATCAATATCAGGCCCAGCAGGTCGTGGAAAAAGCTTTAGGAAAGCTAAACCGCATCCAAAAGGTAGTGACCACTAACCTTAGAGAAATCGAGAAACGAAAGAAAGAAGAAGAAACGGCCGCAGAAGCTGCCAACTAAGTAGACCTAGCAGGGGAGCTATCATCCAGAAGGGCAAGGTATTCCCCCTCCTGTTTTAAAATTAGATGATCATGAAAATCTTACTTTGGTTCATTGCTATTGGAGCCGTACTTTTTATCACTTTCTTTTTCCTGACTCGCAAGCTTACCGGCTATAAAGTGGTCGATGGAAAAGTAGTTTATCAAAAAATCAGGAATGCAACTTGGAAAAAAGTACAGCATGAAGTGGAGGGGGCCGACCCTGAGACGCTAAAGATATTTGGCTTCAGTGGAGTGTATGCAAAAGATAAAGACCGTGTGTTTTTAGAAGGTAACCACATCCCGGAAGCAGATCCAAACAGTTTCAAGATACTTGAAGATCTTCACAAATATGCTAAGGACAAATACTTCCTGTTTTATTCAACTAGGAAGATCGGTGAAATTTCGGACGGCTTTGAATATTTAGGCGGTGGCTTCGCCAAAAATGATCGTCACGTCTTCAATCGAGGGGCAATCATACCCGGGGCCCACGCTAAGACTTTTGAATTACTGGATGAAAAAGGCTTCTTTGCAAGGGATTATCAATCCGTGTTTTGTAGCGGTCAGAAACTAAATGGTGCTCATGCGGCAAGTTTTAAAAAGGTGAAGTTCTGCTACTACGTGGACCAGAATTTTGTCTACTATCTTTCTAATAGATTAGAGCATTCTAACTCCACTCATTTTGAATTTTTTGGAGATCGCTATTCCAAAAGTGGTAACAATGTCTATTACCGCGAAAAGTTGATACAAGGGGCAGATGCTCAGACCTTCAAGGTCTTATCCGGCAAGAATGGTAAGTATCTGGCTGAGGATAAAAACGCTAAATACTGGGGGGCAAAGAAAGTAGATGACTTTCCCAAACTGAAGTAGCTCCCCTTTTAGCATCTAACTGTTATTCCTGGGAAATACCCACAGCCATTTGGTCCAAGAGCAAGGAGTTATTTATGCCTGAGGTTCTCTATCACTTGAGCATCTACCCAAAAGATGCTTGCTTGTCCTTCGCCTAGATATGTGTGAAAGAACAAATACTTTCCGTCCGGCGTCACACTTCCATAAATATCCTCGTGTTCTGTGTTGACACCTTCCCCAAGGTTTTGGGCTATGCCCCAGGAACCATCTTCCTGACGGAAGCTTACATATAAATCTGAATCCCCGTAACCCCCTTCTCTTTCGCTGTCCCAAATCAAATAGCTTTCATCTGGGGCAATAAAGGGATGAGCTGTCCATTTTCCCGTGTTGATCGCTTCACCAAATGCCCTCGGGGCTTCACGTTTACCATCGTTCATGCGCGAATACCGAATGGTGCCGATTTCTTCGCGTTCATCAAAAACGTAGGTACCATTGTTAGAAGCCGTAAGGCGCATGATGGGTATTTCTGTGAATGGTGCTCCCAAACTCTTGACGTCAGACCAAACCGAATCGGTTCGCTCTATATATCTAGAATCCAGGTAAAGGGTATTACCATCAGGTGAAAGAGAAGGTTCTCCGACAGAAGCCTCTTCGGGAGAAACGATAGATTCCTTCCACTCATTATCCTCATATCGTACAACTACCAGGGTAGACTTTTCATACACCCCACCCTTCCTTTTGAAATAAAGCTCCTTTAGATCGGGAGTAAAGCTGCCAAAAAATTCCATATGTTCGGTTGTGACGATACCAGGAGCAAAAACTTCAGCTTTTAGTCCTGGCGGTTTTTGTCCCAAATACAATTGTTCATTGGGCAGGGACTCATCGTCAGGTAAATCTTGATTTTGGGTATTACAGCCGGTAAATAGTATTGCAAAGCCAAGGACAATAAATAGTAGGGGGGAGATTTTCATTATTCAGTAAATTAGAAGATTTCCACGGGAATGATTCCAAGATACTTTCTAAAAGCCTTTCCACACAATACAACAGCCCATTTGCCTCCCGTTCCTAGGATCTTCTTACAATAATTTAACTTAAGAAATCCTGCTCTCTGAAGGTATAGCTCTACCTTTGACCTTGTTTGACGATCGCATGCTTAGACAAGGGATGTTTCGTTAAGCCAACTTTACTTTTAGATACAACTGTTCTTTTGTCTGTTAACACTACACTTTCTTTTCCAAAATGAAAAAATACACATACACCTTTCTTGCTGTAGCCGTGATGGTGCTACTGGCTGCTTGTACCACCAATAGAGTAACAAGTGCAACTGGGATAAAATCGCCCAAAAACATCATCCTGCTCATTGGGGATGGCATGGGACTGACGCAAGTTTCTACTACCTACTATTACAAGGAGGGAGAAAGCACCTTCTCTCGCTTCAAGCACATTGGACTCCACCAAAATCAACCGACGAGCCATAAAGTAACCGATTCTGCTTCTGGTGCTACCGCCTTTTCTGCTGGTGTGAAAACGTACAATGGAGCGATCGGCGTGGACCAAGATACCACTCCGGTCCGAACGATCTTGGAGATGCTCGCCGCTAAAGGCTTCCGTACCGGCTTGGTTGCGACTTCTTCCATTGTACATGCCACACCCGCTTCCTTCTATGCGCATACCGCATCGCGCAACAGCTACGAAGAGATTGCTCGCCAATTGGTCTATGCGCCAGTCAACTTCTTCGCCGGTGGAGGAACAAAATTCTTTGCGGGAAGATCGGACAAAATCAACTATCTGGATACCTTACAACAGCGAGGATTCCAGGTAAGTACGGAATCCCTTCCCAAAACGTCCCTTAATCCTGAAGAGAACCATGCTTATCTCTTAGCCTCTGACGGGATGCCCAAAATGCAGGAGGGTCGAGGAGATTTCCTGCCGAAGGCTACGGATTTGGCACTCGATTACCTATCCAAAGACAAAGATGGCTTTTTCCTGATGGTAGAAGGTTCCCAGATCGACTGGGGTGGGCATGCCAATGATGCGGACTACGTTATCCAAGAGACCTTGGACTTCGATCAGACCCTAGAGGTGGCCCTCGACTTTGCAGCCAAAGACAAAAACACCTTGGTCATCGTGACAGCGGATCACGAAACGGGAGGCCTATCACTTTCGGCTTCTACTGTTTATGGACAGGGGGATTATTCCAAAATAACCCCTTCGTTCTCCACTGGTAACCATTCTGCCGCCCTCATTCCGGTATTCGCTTATGGCCCAGGTGCAGAGCACTTTATGGGGATTTATCAAAACAATGAGATTTTTGATAAGATGGTAAAGGCAATGAAGTTGTCCAGGAGGTAAAAGGCAATTAGGAAGATTATAGCTGCTTCTGTGCATTTATTGCCGTATCAGGGATTTGATACCCTCTTTTAGCTGATAGAGTTCCAATACTTGCTCTTCAGTTAAGGGTTTGTTGAATATGGACAGTTCATCCATTAAGCCGGTAAAGCCTAGGCCCAAGAAAATATTTGATTGCTCTAGGTCCCAGGTAAAAGGGTCATCTATGCCACGGATGGTACCGATTTTCTGACCATTAAGATAGAGACTTGCCCAACTATTCACAGTACCTAAACCCTCATGAGCAATAACTATGTGTGTCCAGGTACTCCTGCTAAATTGAGGCTCTTTAATACTGACCAATCTTTTTTCAAATTCTTCCAGGAAGGAAGAATTCAGGGTGTCCAAAGTCCAGGCACTTTTATCGCCTATCACGCCCAATCTAAAACCGGGTGGATCATCGTCTGTAAAATCAACCCAGATCGAAGCGTCATTGAAACTGGCATCCGTGATTTGTATGGGATCTGTATATCCATCGAGATCTTTTGAGGGATCCACACTTAACCAAAAGGAAATAGAACCCGACCAATGTTGAGGATTGTAGGCGATGTTGTCTTTGCTTTTAAAGAAGATGACCGTATTACTTTTTTTACCAAATTCAAAGGCATTGCCAAAGCGGCCTTTCCCCGCTGTGATTCTATGATTTGGATCATTCATACCCTGCTGTAAGCCATCGAGCTTTCTTTTGGAATTGACATAGCTAGCTTTTGCTGTATACATCTTAGGGTCTCCCAAGGCAAAGTCTGCCGTAGTTCCTTCATCAAAGGAAACGTGAAAGGTGAGGGCATCACTGATCTCTGGAGATATTTTGGGTTGACAGGAAGAAAGAAGGATAAATAAAGCTCCAATTGTTGACAGGTTCATGTTCAAGTACCTCATGTTTTATTTTTAGCGGGATTAAACTAGGATCAGATTCTTCAGCTTCAAAGAACTTAGAATTGGATGAGAGGCGGGAATCTTATATCTGAGAATTCTTGACGGCGAGGCTGAATTCTTTTCAACGATAACCTATAAGTGTAAAGCCAATTTTTGCCTATGAGCTTGGCGCAAAGCCCAGCGACTCGATCGTTTTATCGGATAAAAGAAAGAATGGAAACAATAGTGAGAAGATGGTCATGATTAAAGGCAAGGTGCTCTTTGAGATGTCGACGAGCTTTCACGAGTTGTACCTTTACGGTGTTAGTAGAAATCTGCATCTGTTCGGCGATCTTCTTATTGTCCTTGCCTTCGAAATAACGCATTTTGAAAATGGCTTTTCTCTGCGGAGGAAGTGTTTCTACCACTTTATTAATGGCTTCCAACTGTTCTTTTTCGATCAACAAATGCTCACCACTTTTAGAGTTTCCAGCATTATGACTTAATAAAAATTGTTCTTGAAGACGTTGGTCGTTAGCTATCTTCTTAAGATGGTCATAAGCCTTCACCTTTGCGATGTGATACAAAAATGCCTGAATAGATTTGTCAGTAGAAATGATGGAGCGTTTCTCCCATAGGGTCAGGAATACTTCAGAAGTAGCCTCCTCAGCCAAAACTTCTATACCGATCAGTTTTTTGCAATAAAGAAAGATTACCTGGAAATACTTAGCATAAATCCACTCTAAACTGCTTTGTTCCCCATCCTTCAGTGCGCTCAGATGCCGATATTCCTCTATTATTGGCAATATGATCGATTTAATTTGCAGTCAAAAAGTTGCCCCTATTCAACCAAATGTACAAAAAAATGAAAAAAAGTTAGATGGTGAGTAATCCCATTTGCCTTCCCGATCTATATATAGGTGTAGGAACTAATTAACCTAATTTTATTCTGCTAATGCAAACCAGAGAAGAATTAATTCTGAAGCTTTTTGCAGGTGAGTGTTCTGAGGAGGAACTTAAATTGCTGCTTCAAATGATTCGTGAAGATCAATCCGGTACGGCACCGGAGGTCATGGATGAACTTTTTAAGCAAATCAAGGAAAGTGAGACCGTAGGACAAGCAACTTATGATAGAGTTTGGAAGAAAGTAGCGGAACGAGCTGGTAACCCAAAGCAACAAACAATTGAGATACGACCATTGTGGCGTCGAAGTCGCTATGTACTAAGAATAGCCGCAGCAGTTATACTCATCCTTGTCTCTCTGTTTGTGGTGCAGTACTTCCTTAACGATAGTTGGGTCGTTCATCAATCCGTTGCTGGCCAGGTTAAAGA
Source organism: uncultured Lewinella sp. (assembly GCA_913057785.1). Classification (GTDB taxonomy): domain Bacteria; phylum Bacteroidota; class Bacteroidia; order Chitinophagales; family Saprospiraceae; genus DT-111. Next base: position 18,547 of record CAJXPD010000159.1, read on the forward strand.
GGTTACACTGCCAGATGGATCATTAGTGACGCTAAACGGAAATTCCTCAATAAGATACTTAAAAAATTGGTCTAAAGATCCCACTCGAACCGTGCAATTGGAAGGAGAAGCCTACTTCAAGGTGAGAAACTTCGGTGATGGAACCACCAAATTTGAGGTGGTTACTTCCGATTTGACAGTTGAGGTACTGGGCACATCCTTCAACGTGATGTCCTGGGAAGAAGAAACCGGGGTGTTCCTGGAAGAAGGTGAAATCAATGTGAAACTGGATAATTCAGATGAACGAGAAGTTCGCTTGGAACCAGGTGAGTTATTACGGTATTCCGCTAAAGAAAAGAAGTTGGAACCCCCAAGAAGAGTAGCAAATGAACTTGAAGTTTCCTGGAAGCAAGGAATGCTGGAGTTTGTCGAAACTCCACTCGAAGATATACTTCAGCGATTAGCTTCCCCCAACAACCTAAGTTATACCATAAGTAATGAAGCTTTAGCTAAGCGTGAGTTTACCTTGAGGATACCAACCGGAGATATGGGTACCGCACTGGATCTGTTGAGTAGACTTACAGGAACCAACATTGAGCAAGTGAACGATGAACTCGTGATCCAGGAGAATGCCTCCGGTGAAGATGAGTAAGAATAGTCAGGAAATTTGACCACTGGTGTAGAAGGTCTGCCCTGGAATCAAGGGGTGCAATCAAAACAGAACGATCATGAAAAACCAATATTTGCACAAAAATATTCTGGCACTGTCATTGTTTTTTGTGCTCTTGACAGGTATGTCAGGAAGTGTCCATGCTAGCAGTAAGTTTACCTTGCCGAGCGTACATCAACAACCTTTACATGAAGTTCTCGAGGAGCTTGGAGAGCGGTATCAGGTGTTCTTCAGTTATGAGCCTCGATTGATCAAGGAAACTTACGTGGATTTTGATATTCGACCAGAAGAGAAGCTGGAAGAAGCTGTCCATCGCTTACTGCTCCAAACCAATTTCACTTATGAGCTAGTCAATGAAAAATTTCTTGTAGTCTATAAGAATGACAAAAAGGGCCAGCGAAAGGCCAAGAAAATTCGGAAGAAATTTAATCAGATTGGGAAGCTAGAAAGAAGTGGGAACCTCAGTGTTCGAAGAAGCGGCAAAAAACCACAGGATAAAGCTTTGAATATATTGTCGTCTATAAAGGTGGCCAAATCCAGAGCGCAAGGTCCTGGAACCATTGTTGGAACGGTTGTCGATAAAACTTCGGGTAAAGCATTAAGTTTTGCGAACGTGCAATTGGAAGGCACAAGCCTTGGAGCATCCACAGGGGACAAAGGAGAATTTGTTATCCATCAAATACCACCTGGAGATTATAGATTGTTGGTTACCTACATTGGTTATCAAGAACAAGCTATTCCCGTATCAGTTGCTTCTGATGAGACAACAAAAGTGAAGATCGAATTAGATTATGCTGCCGTTTTGGGGGAAGAGGTGGTCGTGTCCGCCCAGGCTTCCGGACAGATGTCTGCTATCAATGAGCAGCTGTCTTCCAATACGATCAAAAATGTGGTATCCTCTGACCGCATACAAGATGTTCCGGATGTAAATGCCGCAGAATCAGTAGCTAGGTTACCTGGGTTATCTCTTATCAGAAGTGGAGGAGAAGGTCAGAAGGTTGCCATTCGAGGTATTTCGCCTCAATACAATGTGACGATGGTTAATGGTGTGCGGATGCAGTCAACCGACCGTAACGATCGTAGTGTGGATCTGAATATGATTGCGCCTAACATTCTGAGCGGCATTGAAGTGACTAAAGCCTTGACAGCGGATATGGATGCCGATGCAGTGGGAGGAACGGTTAACCTAAAAATTGGAGGGGCTTCCGAGGGTTTTAGAGGTAATTTTGCTATGCAGACGGGTTATGGCTCCATTGCAGACACTTATGGAAACTACCGAGTGAATGGCTTACTCAGCAATCGCTTCTTTAATAACAAGCTTGGCATTCAGGTGTCGGGCTACCTGGATAACTTCAATAGAAACTCAGATGTGCTAAGTGTTGGGTATGCTTTGAATGAGGAAGACGTACTAGAAGAGGGTTTCATCCCTATCGATCTTAATCGTGTCAGCATTATTGATCGAGTTACAGAAAGGCAAAGAACCGGAGGAGGATTGGTGCTCGACTATAAATTTAAAAATGGATCGCTCATTCTAAATAATTTCGTTAGTAATCTGGCTCAAGATCAAATAGAACAGCAAAATTCTTTGGCACTCATCGGAAATCAATGGTCCGGATTTGCGGCGGATCGGGAGCTGAGCAATACAGTACTTAGTAATGCCCTCCAGGGAGAATTTGATTTTTCTTCTTTTAGCATTGATTTCTCGGTCTCAAATTCGATTTCCAAACAATATTCTCCCGGGGATTTGACTATGAATATTGGTATCGCTCAGAATGAATCTGGTTTCACTACACCTACCTTGGATGATCCGCTTAAGGCAACACCCAGCGAGTTGTTGAATGCAGCCCAGATTATCCAAGGACCCAATGCAAAAAGGGTGACTAGGTTTAATACATTGGAACGGGATGTTACAGAAGCAGCCCAGGAGGCCATGTTGAATGTAAAAGTCCCTTTTAGTGTGTCACAGGGTGTTTCAGGGCTGCTAAGGTTTGGAGGTAAATACGTTCGCAATACCAGAGACAATGATGAAACACAAAACTTTAGTCAACCGGATAGGAATTTTATCGGCGAACAATTTGTGCGTGTATTGAAAGATTCACTTTGGACAGATCTTGGTTTGGAAAACCTGGATCAGAACCTGGGAATTAGAGCTTTCTTGTTTGAAGATCCTAACTATGATGTAGATAAGTTTCTTTCTGGCAATGAAGGCATTGATGGATTCTTCTACAAAGCGGATATCGCAAAGATGAATCGCTATGAAGAATTGGCGATAGCGAATGGCTACTATCCGAACGACGTCAGAGGATCTGCCCAATATGACTATGATTATGAAAGAAATCTCTTTGCATTTTATACCATGGCGGAGATTAATATTGGCAAGTATATCACACTCTTCCCTGGTATACGATATGAGAATTTCACATTCAATTACAATTCATTCTTTACGGAGAGATTCGGGCCTAATCCGGAAGACTTCAGGAATGAAAGCTTGATAGAAGATGGTATTAGCGGCGAGAACTGGTTCCCGCAGTTGCATATCCGGGTGAAACCTACGGATTGGTTTGACCTACGACTGGCCAGGACTAAGAGCATAATATATCCAGATTATCGGGCGATTTCACCTTATATCTATTACGATTCGTATAGTGGCCCCAACATACAATTAGGAAATACCTCCCTTAAGCCGGCATTGTCACAGAATTATGATGTTTATGCCTCTGTCTTTAAGAATCGTCTAGGATTGTTTACTGCTGGATACTTCTATAAGGAAATTGACAACTTGATCGTTACGACTAGTTTTAGAAGCAAAGATTCTGAATCAATCAATAATAGATTTGAATTAACCCAAACACAACAGACCACCGTTAATACCTGGATCAACTTGGATGCCACTTCCACGGTACAAGGCTTCGAGCTGGATTGGCAGACACACTTTTGGTACCTTCCATCCTTTTTGAAGGGTATTGTCCTGAGTGTAAACTATACACATATTACCTCTGAAACCAGCTATCCTTTTCAGACGTCGGTCAAGCAAGGATCGGGGCCATTTGCCCCAACTGTTTTTGTCGATTCCACGCGAATCGGCAGGATGCCTAATCAACCGGATGATGTGTTCAATTTTACGCTCGGTTATGATATCGGCGGTTTTTCAGCCAGGTTGTCTTATGTATATCAGGATAATATTCTGACTGGGGTCAATCGGACATATGATGAGCTGGATTCCTATACCGCTGCTTACCGGCGTTGGGATCTTACCGTGTACCAGAAACTCCCTTGGCTGAAGGGAGGACTTCAATTGTATCTGAATGCTAATAACATTACGAATACGCCCGATCGTGCCTTTACGAGCACCTTGCGGAAACTATCCTCGGTGGAATATTATGGAAGGACAATGGATATAGGTCTGCGTTATCAATTTGAATAAGGTTGCTTTAGTCCAAGTTTGGTGATTGCCTTTATGGGAGGAAAGTGTCACATCTCCTCTACCGGCCATCTAGGTTTTGCTGGTACTGGCCCACTCTAGTAGACCGCTTTCTAAGGATAGGATTAAGAGAAGCAACCAAGTCTGCCTGACGGTAATCAGGTATCAGTAAAAAAAGTGCCTTTCCCACCCAAAGGGTGATTGCCAGACATGCACTGAACTACAGAAGCTTGAATAAATAGCATCGGTAATAAGCCGGATGTTAGGGTGATTCCAACATCTGAAAAATAAAATTTATTACATCTTAAAACTCTAAAAAAGAGCTAATTATGAAAGGAACAATTACTTTATTATTTGCATTCACTATTGGACTTTTTTCAGTTGCAAGTGCACAAACCGCACTTGATCCCAACCAATTTGTAAACACTCAAATAACTGGCCCTGGTGTGTATACGGTAGAGTCCGGGGTGTTTTATGCTTTTGACGGCCGTATTGACTTGACATTTGATGTCACAATCCAAGGCCCCGATAACGGCTGGATAATGAATGAAGCTACTCCACCGGTCTTTCTGAATACGCCGGCGGCCGATGGTTCTGCTAGAAATTTCTTTGAATTGAAAGAAGGCGGATCCTTAACCCTCAAAAATATTCTTTTGAGCGGGGCCAACAACAATGATGAAGTAGTGGGTAATTTTGTAGCCAATACTGGCGGTAGCAAAATGATCGTAGATAACTGCGTTTTTACTGACTGGCAAGATTTTGCGCTTAGAAACCAAAACAAAGGGGACAGTATCAGTATCACGAATTGCGTATTCATCAATGGCGTTCGACTTCGATATTCTCCTTGGGGAGGCTTTCCATTGCGAATGGATGTAGCTTGTGATAATGTAGTCATGGAAAACAATTCGGTAGTCAATTCCGGACGCTTGTTGGCCAATAGTGGACCCTTCCACAATGCTAGTGTTCAAGAGATGCACAACACCTATCTCAACCAAACAGTAGCAGGGCATGAACAACGTGCAGACGAGTTTATTACGGCAAACAACATCTTTTACAATTTCCATTTCATAGGATATAAAACCGAATTTCATTCAAGCCCTAATAACACTTATGATTCCTACTTCACGACCTGGAATTATTTTGCCGATTCCAAAAATTCTCTAGATAGTATTTCTCTGTATTTGGGCCAAAATTTATTCTATCGGGATCAGGAAATTCTGGATTTCTTTGCTACAGTAGGTGGCGACTCGCTTGCCCCAAGCCTCCTATGGGAACATCCTGATGTGGATTCATTTATCATTGCCGATGATAATTACACGATTGGAGCAAACTATGCCGATATGGATCCTGGTTTTACCATGCATCCTGGGAATGCGCAAGCTATTGCTAGCCATATCAATGGACACTGGATTGATCCAACAAGTGATTGGGTAGATTGGCGGATTCCTTCACCCGTATCCTTTGATGGTAGTGGGCAACCGCAATACAATAGCTGGCCTCCAGCCTTCGATCTAAGCTATTCCAACACATTCTTACAGACAGCAGGGACAGACGGATTGGCGCTAGGTGACCTAAATTGGTTCCCGGAAGACAAGGCAGAATTTGTAGCCAACAGAGAATCTATTGTAGCAGCCATTAGGGATTCGATGACAATGGCAGTGGAGGTTTATGATCCGTTGACTATGGATCAAACGCCACTAGTCACTCCACTTACTTCTACGGAAGAAGTAGATCCTACGCAATTATCCTCTTCCGGTAACTTCCCCAATCCATTTAATGGAATTACGACGATCAACTTTGGATTACAGCAGCATGCCAAGGTATCCTTGAGCGTATTCAACCTGCTCGGTCAAAGGGTATATGAATCGACTAATCAGGACCTAGCTCCTGGCAATTATCAGTTTAATTTTGATGGTTCAAACCTAAGCAGCGGCATGTATGTGTATAAGATCGTTGCGAGAGGGCGAGACGGTCGAAATTATGTTACGACCAACAGAATGATACGATCTAAGTAATTAACACGCTACGGTATAGTGGTGCCGTACTATAAGTTTCTCTGTGCATTAAGGACAGGGAAACTTATAGGGTGCTTCGATAGAATGATTCCCCTTGTCCCGCATCCCTATCGGCTTTCCAAGGGCGGGTGGAACTATGCTTAAAGTGCTGAGCATCGTCTCAGAAATAGGCTGCAAATGATAATTCCGAGTGTTTCTGCCTGTCAAATCTTGTACTACAAATCTGAAGCTTTCGCACGGTACCTATCGGATGGTATTGGTCCTAAACATAAATGCACTTTTCATGTCCGCGACTTTTCTATATACCCTATTGCTAGGCATAATCTATCTAGTCAAAATAAACGTAAAGGCTATTCAGGCCAGGCGGAGGCAGGATTCGCATGTAC
>CAJXPD010000160.1 GCA_913057785.1 uncultured Lewinella sp.
GTGGAGACAATGGCGGTGGAGACAATGGCGGTGGAGACAATGGCGGTGATAATAATCCAGAGTGTACGGAGGACGAAACTAAAATGTACCTAGACCTTACTCTCGACAATTTTGGGATGGAAACAACTTGGGAAGTATTGGACGCCAATGGAGATGCTGTAGCTAGTGGTGGCCCTTATCCGAAGAAAATGGCGGGTGAAGTAATGCGAGATTCCTTCTGCTTGGCAGAAGCTTGCTATACCTTTAAGATCATGGACTCAGATGGTGATGGTATCTGCTGTGCCTACGGACAAGGAGGATACTATGTGATCGATGAAGCGGGTAATGTCTATGCTGATGGAGGTACTTTTGAGGATGAAGATTTAGCCGACTTCTGCGTCGGGCAACCAGAAGATGACAACAATGATGGCTGCTTGGGGATCAACTTCAACGACTACGTGGTAGAATCTTATGGATCCTTCCAGGACGTGGGTGATGCTGAAGTCATGAACAACGGAACTACCCTTAAAATCGAAAATAACGCTTGGAAGGCCATTAATATCAACTACAATGTTACCGCAGGTACCGTTCTACAGTTTGAGTTTGGGTCTAGCATCGAAGGAGAGATTCACGGTATTGGCTTAGATGATAACAATACGATTTCCTTCAGTAAAACCTTCCAGCTCTACGGTTCGCAAAGATGGGGTATCCAAAACTTCAATGATTATGATGGCGCTTCCACCTGGAAGACCTACCGTATCCCACTGGGAGACTACTATCGAGGACTATACAAATACTTAGTATTCATCGCAGATCATGACAGCGGATTTAGCAATGGTAATTCCTTCTTCCGCAATGTAGTACTGTTTGAACGTGACAACAATGAATGCTATTCAGGATTGCAAGAACAGGGTACAGCAACCAGTGCATTACCTGTGGAAGCCCTATCTGTTTACCCCAACCCGGCTCAGGAAGTAGTACATCTAAACTTCCCTATTACGGGGGGCCATAGTTCTTTGATCAGAGTATTCGATGCCACGGGACGACTAGTAGAAGAACGCTCAGTTACAGCAACTGAACAGGGGCATCGTGAGTCAATTGCAATCAATCATTTAAATCAGGGAACTTACTTTATTCAAGTGACGCAAGGAGAACAGCAGTGGAGTAGTAAGTTCAACATCAGTCGGCACTAATTTAGCACCATAATTCAGTCCCTTTTATTCCGGTGTAAGCCCGATGCCATACAGCATTGACCGCTTACACCGGTTTTTTATGTAAAAGATCGAACACTTATCGTTTCCTCCCGTATACTATGCTAGACTTCCCCGCGCTCTATCACCCCAAGATTTAGAAAAAGGAAAAAGCACCCGTTTTTCGTATATTTAGGAGTAGTAATATTTGATCTTAAACTCGATGTCGTTCATTAAGGACCCCACTAAAATGTTGAAAGAAAGACAAATTTATAAGGTTGAAGAGCTCAATGAAGCCCTAGTCAGCTTATTGGATGGCCAGGACTTTGAGCAGGGTATGGAAAAAGCTTGCCGAACCATCGCCCAGCACCTGGGTGGGGAACATTTATTCCTGATCAAGACAAAGCAAGAGGCCGAAAAAATTGATTTTTCCATCCAATTGGCCCTCAGCCACTTGAATGGAAATTGGAAGGTCAGCCCTTCACCAGTTGGCACGCAACTCTGCATCGATGCTCCCCCTAAAAGATCCTGGGTAAAATCCTATGAAAAAGGAGAGATCATTATTGGGCAATTGGACCAATACCATGGGAATCACCATAGTCTATTTCAAGATGCAGGTTTTAACCACTTTATTCATCTCCCGATTCGAGTCGATTCCTCTACCTGGGGGATTCTTACCCTTACCTCTACTATTGAACAGGAAGCTTGGATACCACTTCATACTGAAATGGTCAGACCCCTATTGCTTGCCATGGGTAACTTATTAGCTCGAAAGACCGTAGAGAATGAGTTAAAAAGTCAGCGAGACTACCTACGAAAAGTAATTGATCATATTCCATCCATGGTCTTTGCCAAAGATCGCCAAGGACGCTATGTGATGGCCAATCAAAGCGTAGCTAATGTTTATGGAACTACTCCAGAAGAACTCTTAGGTAAAAGCGATATTGACTTCAACAAGAACACAGAAGAGGTTAATCATTTTCACGAAGATGATCTCGAAGTCATCAATAGTCAAAAGATCAAATTCATTCCTACGGAAACCGTAACCAATGCGGCTGGAGAAACTCGCTATTATCAGACCGTTAAGATCCCCTTCGCCGATGACAATACCGGGGAGGTAAAGGAACTAATCGGTGTGGCAACTGATATCACAGACCTAAAAGAAATAGAGCACCGGATAAAGCAAGAAAAGCGGCTGCTGGAGATGATTTCTGGAACCACCCCCGATATCATCGCCTTGATCGACTTGGACAAGAACGACGTCGTTTATTCGAATTTGACAGGCCTGTTCATAGGGCATGACTTCTCGAAAGAAGAGACGCCCTTGAATCTCTTCCACAAGATTATTCATCCAAGCGACTTTCACATTGCGCATACTGACTTTGTGGCAAAAATGCGTGAAGCGGCAGATGATGACATCATAGAGGCAGAGTATCGCCTCCGAGATGTCGAAGGTAACCTGCTTTGGTTCAGGGAACGCGCCAAGGTTTTCATACGGCATGAAAATGGAGAGCTACACCAATACATTTCATTCCTTCAAAATATAAACGAAAACAAGGTCAATGAAGAGAAGATCCTAGAGAGCCAGCGCCGGTACCGAAATTTCATCAAATACAGTACAGACGGCATTTACTACATGGGCTGTGGTATGCCTATCTCAATCGATCTTCCCATCGAGGCTCAGTTGGAGATGTATTACGAAGGAGGCCATATCGAAGAATGCAATATCGCCATGGCCAAAATGTATGGCTACGACGACCCTAAGCGGCTTATCGGGAGAAAGATTGCTGACATGCACGCTGGCGTCCACCTAGAAGAGAACAAAAAGTCTTTCATTGCCTTTATCAAGCAGGGATATCGAGTAGAAAACATCGAAACCATAGAAGAGGATATAAACGGCAATTCAAAGATATTCACGAACCAGGCGGTGGGCGTGATCCGCGATGGACATCTCCTAGGCATCTGGGGGTCACAACAAGACATTACCAATAAGCGGGCTGTCATGGAGGCCTTGAAGGAAAGTGAAGCCTTGCAGAAAGCCGTATTGAAAGCCCTCCCTGACCTTAAATTTCGCATTAACAAGGATGGCGTGTATACCGCCATCTACCCATCGACCAGTAAAGTACCTGGCATTTACGCCAATCCAGAGGACTTCTTACATAAGAGCATCAGTGATATGATGCCAGCCTACTTGGCCAAGGGCATGAATTACAACCTCCAGAAAGCACTGGCTACCAAGGAGGTACAACGGTTTGAATATGCCTTACCGGCTGGCGGTAAATTGATTTATTTTGAAGCCCGATTAAGCGCTATTGATGATAATCAGGTAATTACTGTTATCCGAGATATATCCGAGCGGAAGAAGTTTCAGGAAGCATTGCAAGAAAAATATCGGGAATTGGATATTAAGAACCGACAGCTGCAGAAGTACATTGACTCCAATATGCAGCTGGAGAACTTTGCTTACATCGCTTCACATGACCTTCGCGAGCCGATCAGAACCATGCGTACCTTCGCGCAGCTACTTAAGAAACGTTATGGGGAAGGCATGGATCAATCTGCTTCTGCTTACCTGAAATTCATCATTGATTCTACTCACAATATGAATCAATTGATTGAAGATCTACTTACCTATTCCCGGGTAAATACGGAGGAATTAGTTTTTGAGGCCATTAATCCTCAACAGATACTGCAAGAAACGATCCAAGATCTGGATAATGTAATTCAACAGAAAGGGGCCAAGATCAAGTTAAAGAATGTTCCTGTTCGGATTCAGGGTAACTTAACCCGGATGAAGCAGCTCTTCCAAAACCTCCTAGCTAACGCCGTTAAGTTCTCTAAACTAGATCAAGCGCCGGTAGTCGAAGTCTCTGCCAAGGACGCGGGTCACTCATGGCAATTTGCGGTGAAGGATAACGGCATCGGAATTGAAGAGGAGTTTTTCGAAAAGATCTTCTTGCTCTTCAAAAAGCTGCACAGCAGAAAGGACTTTCATGGGACGGGTATTGGTCTAGCGCTATGCAAGAAAATTGTGGTACAACATGGAGGCGAAATTTGGGTGGAATCCGAACCTAACAAAGGCACTACCTTCTTCTTTACGATCAAAAAGACCCCTTAGATCCTCCGGCATTTTCAGGGAGCACTTAGCTAAGTTTATTTTTCGAAAGCCTAATTTCGGCTACCTATATCTCCTAGGCCTTCAACAAAAGGCATTCCAGGCTGTTCTTTTGATGTCCCAGCAAGGCAAATCAAATGAGTTTATTGAGCTTCACTGAAAATGGAATTTACTGTGCCCAGGCCGACGTGTATATCGACCCATGGCGGCCCGTGCAAAAGGCCTTGATCACGCATGGCCACTCTGACCATGCGCGCTGGGGACATAAGTATTACCTATGCACGGAAAGTGCGATGCCCGTAATCCGATATCGTTTGGGAAATGTAAATATCACCACTGTATCCTATGGTGAGCAGAGAAACGTCAACGGGGTATCTTTCCAATTTTTGCCGGCCGGTCATATACTTGGCTCTGCTCAAATCCGGGTAGAATACAAGGGAGAGATTTGGGTGGTATCGGGAGATTACAAACTAGAGGATGATGGTTTAGCGGAGGCATTTGAGCCAGTACCTTGCCATAGTTTCATTACCGAATCTACCTTTGGATTACCAGTCTATAAATGGCGAGCCCAAACCGAGGTCTTTTCAGACATTAACCAATGGTGGGCCGACAATAAAGCGGATGGAAAATACACCATTCTAACCGCTTACGCGCTAGGTAAAGCACAGCGCATTCTCCGTCATTTAGATCCTTCCATTGGCCCCATTCTTACCCATGGTGCCATCGAAAACACCAATGAGATCATCCGACAGCAGGGAATTGAACTCCCCAATACCATACCCGTAGCCTCTGCTTTCGATCCGAAGATCCATAAAGGCGGGATTGTGATTGCTCCACCCAGCGCCATTGGTTCTTCCTGGATTAAGCGTTTCAAGTCAGCCTCTCTAGGCGTTGCTTCCGGTTGGATGAATCTACGAGGAACCCGACGTCGCCGAGCCGTTGATCGTGGCTTCGTACTGTCGGATCACGCAGACTGGGATGGACTGAATAAAACGATCAAGGCAACCGGAGCGGAACACATATACGTGACCCATGGTTATACAGATATCTTCAAAAGGTGGCTCATCGAGCAGGGCTACGATGCCCATGAAGTACAGACAGAATATACTGGAGAACTAGCAGAGATGAATGAGGAAACCTCCACAGTAGACAATGACAAAAAGGAGGACTCATGAAGCATTTTGCCGCATTGTTCAAAGAACTGGATCAGACCACCAAGACTAATACAAAAGTGAAGGCGCTAGCCGACTATTTTGCCAAAGTGGATGACAAAGATAGGATGTGGACCATGGCCATTCTATCCCATCGCCGCCCCAAGCGCACCGTCACCACAACCCTGCTCCGGCAATGGGCAGCTACCGATGCGAATCTCCCGCAATGGCTATTTGAGGAATCCTATCACGTCGTTGGTGACTTAGCTGAGACGATAGCACTTGTGCTCCCACCTGCTCGCCACAAAAGCGAGCACTCCTTAACCTACTGGATCGATTTTGTAAAATCATTGGGTCCTTTGGAAGAAGCAGAAAAAAAGGAACGCATCCTTGAAGCATGGGGGCAGTTAAGTCCAACTGAACGCTTCGTCTTCAACAAGATCATCACCGGAGGTTTGCGCATTGGCGTTTCACAAAAATTAATGGTTCGCGCCTTGTCGAAGTTTACGGGACAAGAGGAAAGCAGTCTGGCACATCGACTGATGGGCAAATGGACGCCGGATAACATTACTTTTGAGGAATTGATTCTAAGTGAAAATAGCTTGGACGATATTTCGAAGCCCTACCCTTTCTATCTCGCCTACCAACTCGATGGCGAAGCCGAGGAACTAGGAGAACCCAGCGCCTGGCAAGCCGAGCACAAATGGGACGGCATCCGAGGTCAATTGATCATTAGAGAACAGCAACTGTTTCTATGGTCCCGAGGGGAAGAATTAGTGACGGATCAATTCCCCGAATACGCTCCCTTGGCTCATCTTCTCCCCAGCGGAACAGTACTCGACGGTGAGATACTCCCATTCAAGGATGGACACCCCTTATCTTTTCAGCAGTTACAGACACGCCTAGGTCGCAAAAATGTCACAAAAAAGGTACTTGAAGCGGCCCCAGTCATTCTGATGGCGTATGATTTATTGGAGTGGGAAGGGCAAGATATCCGGAGTATGAGCATGCAAGATCGCCGTCAACGCCTTGAGGAATTACTGCAAGCACATCCTAGCCAAGGACTGGTTCAGATTTCCCCGGTGGTGTCTTTTAAGGATTGGGAAGCATTGCGTGCAGAACGTAGTAGTGCTAGAGAAAAACATAGCGAAGGCATCATGCTCAAACGTTTGGATTCCCCCTACCTCTCTGGACGTCGTCGTGGAGATTGGTGGAAATGGAAAGTAGACCCACTTACCATTGATGCAGTGATGATCTACGCCCAAAGGGGACATGGCCGTCGCGCCAATCTGTTCACCGATTTCACCTTTGCGGTCTGGAAGGAAGATCAACTTGTCCCCTTCACCAAAGCGTATTCCGGTTTAACGGATAAGGAATTTGGAGAAATTACCGCTTGGGTTCGCAAGCACACCATTGATCGTTTTGGCCCAGTTCGCTCCGTCAAGCCTTTTCATGTTTTTGAAATTGCTTTTGAAGGTATTCAGGCCTCCAAAAGACATAAAAGTGGTGTTGCCCTTCGATTCCCCAGGATCTTGCGTTGGCGAAGGGATAAGGATCTAAAATCAGCCAACACGCTAGAAGACCTACATCAAATGTTGGCACAATATGGATAGTGTTCGGTATATTTAGCTAAAAATCGCATGTTCCTAATCCGACTAGTTAGCTCGCCGCAACGTCTACTCATTCTATCCTTATATTTTTCCCTGCCCTTCTTGACTCAGGCGCAACGCGTGGATTTACCCGAAGATTTCACCAATTTGGCTGCTGAGATGGCGGTGGATTTCATGGCTCCCTTGGATGCCGGATACAAAGACGTCCGCACCTATCCTAATCCACATCAGAACTACGAATTTGCCATTCGATCACGTAAGGAAAAACTGGAGATCAGGTATCATCTTGAACCTGAGGAGGAAGGTAAGCCCATGACCCGAATTCCTCACGTCCGTTGTATGCAGATGATTGCTAATGTAGCCTCCAACGAAGAGGATACTCGGGTATCAGCTCTATCACTTCCAGATTCTATTAGGATTGACCAGCTAAATGCTGACTGGGCCAAGGTCTTTTTTTTCACGCCCAAGAAAACCTTTAGCACCCGATACACCTGCCAGATGTTAGCCATGTACAAAGAAGGGAGAGGGATGGTTTTTGCCTATTTTCTATTCAATAAACCCCCAATGGAATTGGATAGTCGCTTGCTTACCGTCCGCTTTGAGGACTTGGTCAGTGAAGATGATCTCTAGGAAACTAACTTGTAGCAGAGCGGGGGAACGGAATCGCAAATGCCTGTAAAAGTGTGCTGAGCAAGTAGGTTTTAGGTATTTAAAGAACAGGCATCTGCGATATCCGGAAGCCAACTAGGCAAATGCCTAGGGCTGACAGGTAGTAGCAATCTATACTTGATGCAAAGCGGTAGACAAGAAATGCTTACCAGCTTGTTATCAGTACATTTTTTAGGTGTTGTCGGCAACTGATCCAAGACCAAAAGGTTTGGATGAGTTACACCATGTGGATTTTCAAGTCGAAAGTCTAGGTCATGTTTAGGGTCAAACTTTCGCTTTCAAACAAAAAGCTGTAATTAGTTTTTTGGAGTCAGTATCTACAGTCGGAAGAAAGAGGAGATCTTTGTCCCAAACTGCAGATACTAAATATAGGTTATCTTCTATCAAGATATCTAAAAGCAGGAAGAAACAGAATCCCTCTTGGATAAGAGGTGCTATATTAACTTTAATTGATTAGAATTACCTTATAGTTAAAGGAGAAGGGAAGACGTGAGACGATTATCATCGTTTTCAGTGTATCTATCCAGAAAAACAGCCTAACTATCCTTAAAACCGAGCCAATTATCAAATTCAAGTTTCCGACTTTTAGCTACAGAAAGCTTGGTTCCGTCTTTCATAATTAGATATCCGCCATCTCTGGTTGTGTATTTTTTAATAAAATTGCGATTGATAATATAGGAAGCGTGAGTCCGGAAAAACAACTGGGCTGGTAATAATTCTTCCATCTTACCCAAGGAATAGGAGGTATGTTCTTTACGCTGGTCATCCTTCAGATAAATATAGCTGAAGTTGCCATCGGCCCTACAGTACATGATCTCGTCCACTCCGAAAAAACGATACTCTTTTTGATTCTTTATTGCAATGGTCTTGATCTGTTTTACATTTTCCAGCAGCACTTCAAACTCTCGTTGCGGTGCTGATCTTTCCTTAGACTTCACTTTTTCAATAGCGGCAACTAATTCATTTTTGTCTACAGGTTTAAGCAGGTAATCTACTGCACTTACCTTAAAGGCCTTTACAGCGTAGTCATCATGGGCTGTGATGAAAACCAGGTTAAAGTCGATCTCCTTTAATATCTCCAACATCTCAAAACCGGAGAGTTCTGGCATTTGAATATCCAAGAAAACGAGATTGGGCTTTAGTCGACGAATAGCAATCATCCCGTCAATCGGGGATTTACACTTGCTGATCACCTTCACCTCATCAGCACAATAGCGCTTTAGGTCCATCTCTAGGGTATCTAGCGCATCCTGTTCGTCATCAATAAGTATTGCTTTCAACATAAAGTTGGTCTTTGCTAAATTGTTATCAGTATCGACTCAGTTTAGTCATATTGAATATTGAACAAGACCTTTAGCCCAGCGGCATGCCCCTGTTCGTTTTGTTTATCTATGAATTTCATTTCAAGCTGATTGTGAAACAGCTCATTGTAGACCTTTATCTTCTCTTTAGTATTGGCGATTCCGGTGGATTTCCTACCGCGTTCTACCCCCTCTTTGACGGATCCATTGTTGGCCTTAGAACGGCCAATACCATTATCTTCAATAGAACATTGTAGTACTCCTCCCCGATCTTCCACCTTGATGCAAAGATGCTTGGGCCCTTCCTTCTTAATCAATCCATGCCAAATTGCATTTTCCACGATGGGTTGAAAAAGCAGTGGGGGTACTTCTATGAAGGTGAGCAAATTATCATCTACCCGAATATCAAATTCATAGTTAAAGGTTTGCTTGAACCGCAAGCGTTCCATCTCCACATAAGATTCACATATCCGCAATTCTTTCTTTAGCGATACCTTAACCTCTTGAAAGTGCTCTACCACCAGTCTGTGCAATTTCGAAAACTCTGTTAAGTATTCGATGGCTTCTTTTTCCTTCTGCTGCTGGATCAATAACTTGATTGAATTCAAACAATTGGCAATGAAATGAGGGTTCATCTGATCTTTCAAAGCCATTAGCGTCGTTTGCATCAATTGCTCATGTGTTTTCCGTTTCTCCGATTCCAATAAATTGGTCTTGTAACCAATAGCTGCGACGAATAAGAGCAATTCAAAAAAGGTTCCGAATATGATTGGCAAGACATTGAAGTAATCGTAAAATACCCGATTCAAAATCAGACTAACCAGCAGAATACAGGTCCCAGCCAAGATGTATCTGGACAGCGTATTCTTCAATCTATAAGTTTCATACAATGTATAAGCCCCAGCTACAAAGGTGGCATAGAAAAACCCCTGATCCACCCGATGTGCCACCAGATTCAAAGTGTCCATTGGTCCAAAATATTCCTTGATCCAAGTCATAATGAACTGGATGACCATCAAGCCCATTACGGATGGTCCCAGATAGTGGATGAACTTTTTAAAAGTTTTCGAATGACTAGATATTTCCAAGAAAGAATCAAGAAACAGGATATATACCAGTACGGTGGTCCACTCTACCAAAAATATGTAGGCGTGAATGATCCCAATGAGTTTCGGTTCCATCACTAGGAAAACCCCCAACACATACAAGGTATAAATGATATAGTACTCCTTCCGGTTCTGCAAATACAGAATGAACATAAAGCTCATCTGGAAAATGAGGGCTCCGTAAAAAGCATATTCTATCATCTCATGCATATCGCAAAACCTTAGACCATCAATTGCGGACTCCTGGAGTAAGTATTTGACAAATTCAAGTTAGGGCTTTTGCTAAAGAAATGGAACTAAATGATTTTCGAAAGTCTCATAATTTGGGTGGATGACTGGATTCAATGGATAATCTGCTGACTTCTTTACTGACGAAGGAGGAATCATGGGTAAATAGTCGTCCGAAGTCAACTATCCACGATAATGGGAGTTCTATCCAAAATTATGCCCAGGAGTCCTAATAACCGGGAAAGATAAGACTTAAACAGGAGTAAACTAGCTAACCTCCACCACCTCGTTAGAGGCAATCACAAAAACCCGATCTCCTTCCCGCACAGCTATATTAGCGGTACCAGTGAACGCTCCGAAGGCAGGCAATATCCCTTGTTGTTCCCCAAAATAGAAACAAGGTAAGCGTAGACTTTGTCTTCCTCCCCCTCGCAGTTTCACACTGGGATGTATGTGTCCGCAAAGGTTATATAAGCCCTCTGGGGTTTCTTCTTGCGGGTGGTGGGTAAAGTAAAAGGGAGGAATTGCTAGTGTCAGCGGATGCAATTGCAAGCCAGCTGAGGTGTAGTAAGGATCTTCCAGGATATCATGATTACCAGGAATCAATTCAAAGGAAATAGCATTGAACTGTTGAATAAGATCACCCAGTTCTTCCCAAACTGCATTATACTCACTATGAAAGAGATCACCCAAAAAAAGTACCCTGGCAGGTTTAATATCGAAAAGTAAAGCTTGTAAACGATCCCAATTGTCATCACCCGCAGTGGCGGGAACAGGGAGTCCTCCTTTCCGAAAATGAGCTGCTTTGCCCAGATGAAGATCAGCCAATAATAGCATTCGCTGTTCCTCCCAATATATGGCATGAAACGGATGTAGGTAAAAGGTTTGTTGGCAAAGCTTAATTTGATGCATAAATGAAAAATCAAGAAGCTCAAATTTCTTCTTTTTTGATCGATCTTCCAACTCCTACTTGACTAATTGTAGCTTCATTTTCTTAATGCGATCTTCTAGCTTTTCGGAGGTCAAGCGACCGCGTAGTCGATCCACCATGATAGGGAAGGAAAATGGGGTAGCTTTTGCTGGACGACTCAGTACGACCTTCTGTTGTTGAATCCTTTTTAGAGCTTCTCTCATACGGATCTCCTCTAATTGGAAGATCATTACTTCCTCATGGGCCTGCTGAAGCAGGAGATTTTCTGGCTCGTAGTCGGTGAACACCTCAAAGAACAACTGTGAGGAAGATTGCAAATGACGATCCTTCTTCTCTTTGCCCGGAAAGCCTTTGAATATTAACCCCGCGATACTGGCAATATCTCGAAAGCGTCGCTTGGCCAATTCGGCTTCATTGATACTAGCTTGAATATCTCTGTATAGATGCTGTGTACTGAAAAGATTCTGTTCTAAAGCTGCTTCGATCGGAATTTCAACATCTGACAATAACTCAAACCCATAATCATTCATAGCAATAGAGAAGCTGATGGGCGTCAGTTGACTAATGCGATAAGCAAACAATGAGCCAAGGCCTTCGTGCACGAAACGTCCCTCAAAAGGATAAAAGACGAGATGGTACCCTTCACGGCTTCTGAAGTATTCAATCAGGAATTCGTCATCCCCTGGAATATGGGAACGGTTTCTTTGCAATTCAGCGATAGGCTCCAACACCTTGAGTTCCACTTCTTCCCCTACCCCATTGCGAAGCTCTCGCATCTTTAGGCGTAGATAATGTGTAAGATTGGAAGATAACGGCATTCTTCCTCCTTGCCAAGAAGGAATTTTACCCGTCTTACGTTTGCTCTTGCGCACCTGCACCATCATGCCCTTCATCCGTACGAGTTCTAAACTTCTTCCTGCAAACCAAAACGTATCCCCAGGTTTCAGCTGTGCAATGAACCACTCTTCAATGGTACCGATTCTTCCTCCACTGACATACTTCACCGTAAGATTAGACTCACTGACTATCGTCCCCATTTGTAGACGGTGGCGGGTGGCAATTCTTCGGCTGTTCACTTTGTAGAAGTCTCCAATGCGCTCTACCTTCTTATACTCATCATATGCGCTTAAACTACTGCCTCCATCTGTGATGAAAGCAAGTAGCCATTTCCACTCTTGATGACTAATACTATTGTAACAAAAAGTGCTTTTTACCTCTTCATAGATCTCTTTTTCACGGAAACCATCTGACACCGCCAAGGTAATCAGGTATTGTACCAATACATCAAAGGATCGAATGAATGGTATTCGACTCTCCAACTGTTGTTCCTCGATAGCCTGCCGCAAAGCTGCTGCTTCTAACAACTCCAAGGCATGGGTCGGCACAAAGTAGATGCGGCTCAACGCTCCCGGTTGATGCCCGCTGCGGCCAGCACGTTGGATGAAGCGCGACACTCCTTTGGGGCTACCAATTTGGATAATGGTTTCCACAGGCCGAAAATCAACTCCCAGATCCAAACTAGAAGTACAAACCACAGCCTTCAACACCTCTTCATGCAGGGCATTTTCCACCCAATCTCTAAGCTCTCTGGCAATCGAACCATGGTGCATGGCCATAATGCCTGCTAAATCGGGCGATGCTTCCAACAATTGTTGATACCAAATCTCACATTGGGCACGAGTATTGGTAAAGATTAAGGTGCTTCGGCTATTCTGGACGATGGGAACAATCTTTGCCAGCAATTTAATTCCAAGATGGCCTGCCCAAGGCAGCTGTTCCACCTCGTCGGGTAATATCGAGTGAACTTCAATCTTCTTCTGAATCGATGACTGTACCAATTTGTACTGTCCCAAGGCATAGCTATTCCCCAAAAGGGCATGTAAGGCTTCATCCAGGTTGCCTATAGTGGCTGAAATCCCCCAAATCCTTAAACCGGGGCAAACCACCTTAAGGCGGGACAAAGCTAATTCCATTTGGACGCCTCGCTTTGATCCCATCAGCTCGTGCCATTCGTCAATAATGACGGTCTTGAGTTGCTTAAAATATTTCGCATAAGCCTTGGAAGCGAGTAAGAGATGTAGGCTCTCTGGAGTGGTTACGAGAATTTCGGGCGGTTTGCGTTTTTGCTTAGCCCTGTCACTAGTTGAAGTATCCCCAGAACGAATAGCCACCTCCCAGGAGAGTCCAAGTCCATCAATAGCTCTTTGAGCAGCCGACTGAATTTCTTTGGCCAGGGCACGAATTGGAGTGATCCAAATGGCCTGCAAGCCATTGGCTACTTTATCCGCATAATCATCAGGATGTGCCTCAATAAATTGAAGAAGGACGGGCATCAGGAGCGCATAGGTCTTACCACTACCGGTAGGTGCGTTGAGCATACCGTGATACCCCTTGAGATAGGCCTCCCAACATTCCTGTTGGAACGGGAAGGGCTTCCAAGCATTCTGCTCAAACCAAGCCTCTGCTTGCTGAATAACTTTTGCTTTTTCTTTCTTCAAGATTATTGGTATGACGCTCGAGAAGAGATTCCAATTGTAAAAGAAGTACAACCGGTCTATTTAAATCAACAGAAAAAATGGTCAAAGGTTGGCAAAAAAAAACTCCGAGATAAAGTTATTATCCCGGAGCGATATCATAATGTCCCCCTTATAAAAAGGCTCTTTAGTGTTTCATAGAAAAACTATATATATTCTATAAATCAGTACAAATAAAATTGATTTGCAGGAGAATATTTGGCCAATCAGGGGTGAATTTTCGGCCAAAATTGATTTTCCCCAATTTATTGTACTTCAACTGTTTCAATTCTTTGATCAAAATTTGTCAGTACCTTTTGCACTTCCTTGTCATTTGATACACCCATTAATACTAGAAACTGCAGCAGATGTTTCACTCCCTTCTTTATTTTTTTAAAAAAAATCCGAAGGGCGTTTGCCAAAACGTTGCAGGTACAATCTGGAAAAATGCTTTACGTCTTTCATCCCCAATTCGTAGGCCACTGCCTTGACGGTAGTCTTGGACTGGTTCTCCAAAAGTCGCTTTGCTTCGTTCAACTTGATCTCCTGGACGTATTGATGTACCGTCAACCCAGTAAGTCCTTTCACCTTCCTACTCAATTGCCTTCGGCTTATCGCCATATGAAACCCAAGACGCTCAATCGTAAAGTCAAAAGCGCCCATTTGCTCCTTAACTGTTTCCTCTAATTGTTCTAGCCAGCGCTCATCTTCCCTGCTCAGGGATGAATTTTCGGTATGGAGCTTGGGGGTTTTATTTCCTTCCCTGCTATGGGTTGGTCTTTTTTGACTGAGCAGGTTATTTACCCTAGCGTATAATTCTGCAGGAAGGAAAGGTTTCAACAGATAATCCGCCACGCCCAAGTCAAAAGCTTTAAGGCGATCATTTTGATCTGCTCTGGCAGTCAACATAATGACGGGGATAGTTTTCCATTCCGGCCGATCTTTTAGGCGTTCTAGCAGTTCAAGGCCATTGATCTTGGCCATCATAACATCCGTTATAATGAGGTCTATTTCTGTTGAATTTTCCAAATAGGCTAAAGCCTCTTCTCCATTATTGGCGGCTATCCATTTATGCTTCTTCTCCAATATGGAGCCAATGTATTGCCGCATCTGAATATGATCTTCCACTACTAAAATGGTACTTCCTGTAGCTGCCGGGATATTTTCTTTTGGACGCTGCTCAAAGTCAGAGGACTGGCTAGCCGTCTGGTCTGGTCTTTGCTGATGATGCACAGGTAAGTCCTGGCGCTTTTCCTGGAAAGGTAAACGGAGTTTAAAACGCGTCCCTTCTCCTTCTCTACTTTTCACCTTGATGTCTCCTCCCATTAGCATGGATAATTCCTTGACTAGAGCTAAGCCTATCCCTGTACCACCAGTTTGATAAGGAGCTACCACATCCGATTGATAATATCGATCAAAAACGTAGGGTAGATCTGCTTCTGGAATTCCGACGCCATTATCGCGGACTTCGATCAATAAGGCATCTGCAAGCTGTTGCAGTTTTACTTGTACACATCCACCTGCCGCGGTAAACTTCAACGCATTGGAAAGCAGATTACTAACCATACGCTCAAGCTTTTGCGCATCTAATCTATAGTAATGCCCAGGCTCCAATTGATTGGTAATCTGAAATTCGATCTTCCGGTAGGCAGCTAAGGAGCTAAAGGGGTCAAACAAGCGCTCTGCAAAGGCATGCATCTCCACGAATTCTTCCTCTAATTTAAGTTGATCGGCATCCAGTTTGGAGAGATCCAGTATCTCATTAACCAATGTAAGCATTTTGTTGACGTGCTGGTAAGCCAACCGCAGGGACTGCTCATCTTCATCCTGAAGCGCTGCCCGTTCGAGCACATCATGAATCGGCCCGAGCATTAAGGTTAAGGGAGTTCGTAATTCATGAGATATATTAGCAAAAAATGCGGACTTCTTGGCATCAAGCGCCTTCAGTGCCTCTGCCTGCAGTTCAATAATTCTTTTATCCTTTTGTATCTGGCTGGTTCTCAAAGCTACCTTAGCTTCCAACCGCAAGGTCTCCGTTTTCCGCCGGACGCCCCTCAAATGGTTCCAAATTAAGAATCCCAGACCAGCCAGGGCCAAGATCTGCCAATTCCATTGATCATTCCACTCACCAGTCCACCAACTAGCCCCCTCCCCTGCTGAGAGCGGCACTGCCAACAAACAAGTCAACACAAAAAGAATAAGCTTTTTATAATTCTCTCTTTTCACCATAGATTCAGTCCTGTGTAAATACCACTTACTCCAATGGGGGTAAGCCCCTACAAGGCAAAGTCAAATACTTTGAAAGGGAGGGGTACTACTTCCCAAACCAGGTTCCTAAACGTACTGGTTTGGGTTAACGAAATACCGAGCGAGTATTTCCTTTTGAGAAATAGTAAAGCTGTAGTAGACCTTTTTGTGAAATAGATTTTGAGTGAGACGCTAAGACCTCCTTAAGTGTTGTGTTTCTTTGAAGAGGTGCTTAAAATTACAATATTCCCAGCTAGTATTCAACAAAGTCATTACACATAACGGGCTTTTAACATTTGTTTTACCCCCTTATGGGTGGCTATACCCCTAGTTCAGAAGAGCCCGTATCAAGAAGTTCCTCAGCCAAAAGCCCAAAAACAAGGCCTTGCCGTGCTATACGACAAGGCTTTGTTCAGCTGTTGCTAAGTCAATTAGTGAAAATCACCACAACCAATTGGCGATCCATCTGGGAGGCTGGGCGCACGAGGTACCTTATAGGCACTGGGGTCCTCTTCAAATACATCGATCTGTTGCAAAATGTATAACTGATGAGCCTTGGAGTCTGCTCCTGCTGTTGAGGACAAAACACTTTCAGCTTCCTTCTTTAGATAGTCCAACTGTAACCAAGCAGCAGCACTGACTTGAGACATCACACCTTTATCCCCAGCCAATTGCAAAACATGGTGCAAAAATAGTTTGCGAACAATACGCTTTAATTCGTTGTGTATTTGTGGCGCACCATCACCTTCAGCTGATAAGCTACGTACACGATCCATTACATCGAAAACAGACAACTGGTCAGCACTATAGGTACGTTGTTCGACCAAACGTGCTAGGCGCGCCGGGTTGAGCAAAAACCGCAAGGTATAATCTGCTGAACTTTCCGCTGCTCCTAGCGGATCAAAGCTCAAACCTGTATGGGTTTTGAAAAGTTCTCGTCCTCTGAAGTACCCTGGAGGTTGAGGAGGTATCAACTTAACTACATGTTCGGGTACTTGTAAGAAATCAGGTTCTAAGGTGATTAACAAGGTGGAGAAAGCCTCCTTTTGCACAGCAGGGCTAATAGGCTCATTCACCACTTGGCCATCCCCTCGATCCGCGTAGGTATAATTGATGCCACCAATCACTTTGGAAACCGCTTCCACTTGATATCTATGCATGAGATATAAGGGCACCAAGACATTTTCCAAAGTTCCCATCGGCGCGCCTACTGGGATATTTTTCTCACTAAAATTGGCTAGCCCTTGTGCACGTACTTTATTGAGTCGCTTCAATTCACCAACGGCTGAAACACCATTGTCCCAAAGGTGTCCTAGCGGATTAGCTCCAGATGGAGGTCTAGCATCTCGGTCGGTAATATAATGGAAGCCTTGATTGATGTTTTCCTGTATCACCTTATCCAATTCTTCCTTTTCATTTACGCCATCGGGATAATCTTGATATCCATAGATAATCACGCGCTTATCCCAATCGCCAATACCTACATCGTAGCTCTTACTGAAATCCATCTTTCCCTGGCGATTCATGGCAATATATGGATGTGGATAATCCATAACCGAGGCACGATTGTTGACACTAGCTGCAAAATTGTGCATAATACCGAGAGTGTGTCCTACCTCATGTGCGGAAAGTTGACGCAAACGGGCGAGTGCCATCTCTTCCAATCGTGGATCCGGTGTTTCACCATTCTCGTAGGCAGCAACCAAACCCTGAGCAATCAGAAAGTCTTGTCGAACGCGCAGCGATCCCAATAATACATGCCCCTTGATAATTTCCCCGGTGCGAGGATCTGTCACCGAACTACCGTAAGACCAACCCCGAGTGGAACGATGCACCCAGTTGATCACATTGTAACGAACATCTAAGGGGTCGGCATCTGCTGGCAAGAGCTTCACTTGGAAAGCATTCTTAAAACCGGCGGCTTCAAAAGCTTGGTTCCACCAGCTGGCTCCTTCGATCAGGGCTGAGCGGATAGGTTCTGGCGCTCCTCGATCTAAATAATAAACAATGGGCTCTACGGCTTCGCCGACTGCTTCCGTTGGGTCCTTCTTCTCCAAACGGTGTCTGCGAATAAAGCGCTTAACTAAGGATTGGCTGATCGGTGTAGCGTAGTCCGCATAGCTTAGTGCTCCATAACCACTTCCCGGATGGAAGACCCGTGGCTTATAATTGTTGTCTGGTAACTCTACGAAGGAATGATGCATGCGAACCGTGACCGACTTGCCGTTTGGCGTGACAGAGCGTAGGTTTCGGCCCTGAGGATTTCCCGAAAAGGTAACGATCGCTTCAAACTCTGAATTCTTTGGGAAATTCTTAGTCCGGTCAAGGTGTATCGCCGAGCGGTTGCCATCCACCTTGAAACTTCCCTCTCCATTAGACTTAAGTCGATCGGCAATATTATGAGCATCTGCCATCAGTAGCGAGGATAAATCCACCAAGACGCGGCCATCTTCCACTGCCTCCACCTTTGCGCCCCAGATTACGGAGCGAGCAAAAGCATCTGCCACAGACTCTCGCTCATCGGGATTATCACTCACCGCGCGATAATCATAATTGGGCTGAATAAGTAGCACTTTAGGACCAACTCGTTTGAAAGTCACTACTCTGGTTCCTCCTAATTGGTTTCGATCCAAACCAATGTCATTAGAACCGACCCCTGCCGAAAGAGAATTCACATGCAGGAATTCTTTATCAAAATCCTTTATTTCTAACCAGATCTTCCCTTGTGCTTCATCCCAATAGTACTTAAAAAAACCTTCGTAGACTTTCATGCCTTTGGTTTTCGTAGCAATATCAGGAGTGGCCTTCTGAGCCAAGATAATGGTGCTGCTAAAGAGAAGCAGACTCAATACAGCGATTACATGTTTCATATACTAGTTCTTTTCCAATAAGTGTTGATTCAATTCGAACGGCTCGCCATGGGGCGTGCTGCCTTGTCGAGAAAATACATAAAGTTTTCTAGATCCTGGTTAACTTGAGTTCTTCCCATGTCGGAAAAGCTTACTAAGGCTTAATTCCTTTCTTTTTGGCCTTTTGCATGGGGTTCGGTCCAGCATCGACCTTGTGTTGTTTGAAGACTTGGAATCGACTAGGCATTTCTAGAACTGGCCAATTGTTATTACTCTCATCAATATCGGCTGTCTCTTTGAAAGGATCTAGGCGTATGCTAGTCACTTCTTTTTCCTTGACAAACACCTTGGTGAATTGACTCTCATTTTTTCTCCAAATCTCCACAGGTATACGTTCAATTTCGGTGGTCCCATCTTCGAAAGTCCATTCCAAGATAACCGGCATCACCAAACCTCCCTTATTGGTAAATTGCAGCTCATAATAGTTCTTATCACCAAACCTTTTCTTCTTTTCTTTCTTTTTGAAAGTCTCTTCATACAGTTTTGTCGTAATAGTCTGGATGCTATCCTCTGTTTCCCATGGGCGATAGGTGGTATAAAAGTCAACTAAAGCGGGATCCTCATCAACAGCGAATTTAACACCTTCCTCCCGATTGCGCCTTTTAGAAATATGCTCAAAAGGCTTCTCTATCTTGGTCTGAGACACTTCTTCTCGTTTTACAGGATCATTCTCCAAGTCAGCTTTGTACCACTTAACCTCATCCAGGGAAATATCAACTGGATCAATTCCATAAAACCAGCCTCTCCAGAACCAATCTAAGTCAAATCCACTGGCATCTTCCATGGTTCGGAAAAAGTCAGCGGGCGTTGGATGCTTAAAAGCCCAGCGGCGGCAATACTCCTTAAATGCGTGATCGAAGGCTTCTCTTCCCATAATGGTCTCTCGTAGCACATTCAAGGCTGTGGCGGGCTTGCGGTAGGCATTGGAGAAATAATCCACGATGTTCTCGCTATTGGTCATGATGGGCTCCAACTGATCTTTAGGAAGACTCATGTAATCAGTGATCATATGAGCTGGCCCTTCTCCCGAATCGTAATTGTTATCAAATTCTTGCTCTGCGAGAAACTGTACGAAGGTGTTTAGGCCTTCATCAAACCAAGCCCATTGCCGCTCATCACTATTGATGATCATAGGGAAATAATTATGTCCCACCTCATGAATAATGACGGTAATAGCAGAATTTCGCGCCCGCTTGGTGTAGGTGCCATCTTCCTCCGCACGACCTGGGTTGAAACAGATCATTGGATATTCCATTCCATTCTTAGCCTCTACAGAGATGGCAGCAGGATAAGGGTAGGGAATCGAGTATCGGGAATAAACGTCTAAAGTATGGGCAACCGCCTTGGTGGAATATTTTCTGTATATCGGATAAGCTTCTTTTGGGTAATAACTCATGCACATGACTTTCTTGCCATCTTCGTTGAAGTGCGGCATAGCATCCCAAATGAACTTTCGGCTAGCCGTCCAAGCAAAGTCTCGCACATTATCGGCTTTGAAAATCCAAGTCTTCGTTTTGGTACTCTTCTCTTTCTTCTCCATGGCTTTGGCCTCATCCAAAGTAACAATCTCCACAGGTTCAGAAGCAGACTGTGCTTCTTCCCAGCGCTCTAGCTGCGTGTCATCTAGCATTTGCCGTAGATTCAAGCACTCTCCGGTAGAACCCACCGTAAAATCCTCCGGTACGGTCATATTAACCACAAAATTCCCAAAAGTCAAAGCAAACTCTCCTCTACCGACAAATTGCTTGTTTTGCCAGCCTTCAGAATCGCTGAACACACATAAGCGGGGATACCATTGAACAATGGTAAAAAGATAATTATCATCCTTCTCGAAGTACTCGTAGCCTCCTCTACCCCAACTAACCGAGTTGATGCGATCGATTAGATAATAATGCCACTTGACCCGAAAAGAAAAGGTCTCACCTGGAGCCAATGGTTCCGGCAAGTTTACACGCATCAGTGTCTTATTGATATGATGGGCTAAAGGCTTCCCCGTTTCATCGGTAACTGCATCAATCTTATGGCCAAATTTTTCCAATTCTGAAGCTGGGTTCAGCATGCGAAGTTCTCGTTCGCTCATCTCCCCATTCATTTGGCTAGGCTCCATAAACTGCTTATCAGAATCCGCTGCATGTTCACTTTCATCCAACTGTAGCCAAAGGTATCGGAGTGTTTGAGGAGATTGGTTGAAATAGGTAATCAGTTCTTCACCATCTAAGCGTTGGTTTTCTGTATCCAGGGTGCAGTTGATTTCATAGTCACAACGTTGTTGCCAGTACTTAGGACCTGGCGCCCCGTCGACGCTACGATACACATTCGGAGAAGGTAGTATCGGGCCGAGTTGTTCAAACTTGTTGCCATGATTGGAGGTATTTTGGGCAGGTAGAGAAAAACTACCCAAAACAAATAATATGAATAAGAGGACTTTACACTGTGCAGCTTGCATTTTTACATAAGTTTGATTGCTGAGAAATAACTCGTCGGCATTTGCGAGGAGCCATTGCCAATTAACAAAGAAAAGGATAAGTCTAGAAAACTTCCCCCCTCCAAAGGTCCATTTTATTGCGAATATCTTGCTAATTTGCCCCTTATGCCACGCAAAACGAAATCCATAAATCATCCAACTTTCTTTGCGATCCTGTTGCTGATCTCAAGCCAAAGTTGTCACTCCCCCTCCAATAATTCCCTGCCACCTTCCCCCAATATCATCTTAATGATAGCCGATGATTTGGGTTATGCAGACCTGGGTTGCTACGATGGCTTACCCTCAACACCTAATCTTGATCAATTGGCTAAAGGAGGCATCCGGTTTACGGATTTCTATGCGGCCGCTTCCAATTGCTCCCCTTCTAGGGCTGGCCTACTAACTGGCCGTTCGCCTAGTCGAATCGGCGTGTACAATTACATCCCTGCTGGACATCCCATGCACCTTCGCGCCCAAGAGGTAACCATCGCTGAAATTCTTAAGGAAAAGGGATATCGAACCGGACAATTTGGTAAATGGCACCTAAGCAGTCTTCCGCCGCTTGAAGGCCTAGGACAACCACAGCCTCATGATCAAGGCTTCGATTACTCCCTCGGAACTACCAACAATGCGCAGCCTTCACACCTCAATCCAGTTAATTTTGTCCGGAATGGCCAAGAGATGGGTGAGATGAAAGGTTACTCCTGCGATATCGTAGTAAACGAGACTATTAGTTGGTTAAGTCAAGATCGGGATAAAAGCCAACCGTTCTTTTCCTATCTGGCTTTTCATGAACCACATAAAAAAGTGGCTTCCCCTCCAGCATTGACAGCAAAATATGCTGCACATGACCCTAAAGTGGCCGAGTATCTTGCCAATATTGAAAATCTCGACGCTGCGATCGGACGTTTAATTGCTTATCTGGATGAGGCTGAGTTATTGGAGGAAACGCTAATCCTATTCTCCTCAGACAATGGGTCATATCGCAATGGGTCCAACGCCCCCTTGTTAGGTGGAAAAAGCTTTGTCTATGAAGGGGGAATTCGGGTACCAGGCATTCTCTATTGGAAGGACCAAATCAAACCCAATCAAACCATCCGTACACCTGCAGGTCTCCTAGACATCATGCCAACTATCAGCGAATTGGCAGAGCAACCTCATCCAAAACCTGATCAACTGGACGGCACCAGTTTAGTCCCTATCCTAAAAGGAGAAGCACTAGACCGGCAGAAACCACTCAGCTGGTTCTTTTATCGAACCAGTCCAGAAATCGCTTTGCGATCGGGCAACTATGTCATTTTGGGAAGCAATCAAGATTCTACCCTGCACACGCACCCTATGTCGGCCCCGGATATGGGGCATATCAAGTCCTTGCAGTTAAGCTCCTTTGAGCTCTACGACTTATCACAGGATATAAATCAATCCAATCCACTACCTTGGGAGAATATGGATATTGGACAAGAGCTTCAGCAGCAGTTGGTGAAACGATTGCAGGAAATTCAAACTGAAGCGCCCGTTTGGGATAGCTTACCTCCTGTTAACCGACCCCGGAAAATGAAACATCAATGGAGAAAGTTGAGGCCTACAGGTTTCAGCAACTGATAGACTATCAAACCACCCTACTGCTAGTTTTGCTGAAAGTGATCTGGAATTGACAAGCTACTGGCTATCGCCTCGCAAAGTTTCGTTAGATCGCCCTTGTTAGAAATAAATGGAGGCATAACATAAATTAGATTCCTAAAGGGCCTAATCCATACCCCCTCTGCCACGAAATGCTTTTGAATATTGCCGACCACAATCGGCTGCTGGCATTCCACTACCCCAATCGCTCCAAGGACTCTCACCTCTTTAACTCGCTGATGGGCTTCCAAGGGTCGTAGCTGTTCCTCTAAAATGGTTTCAATAGTTTTGACCCTTTTCTCCCACTTCATGGCCTCCAGTAGATCGATACTCGCAATAGCGACGCTAGCCGCCAAGGGGTTGGCCATAAAGGTGGGACCATGCATAAATACTCCGGCCTCCCCTTTCGAGATGGTCTCCGCGATCTTCCTTGTACATAAGGTAGCCGCCATCGTCATCATACCACCGGTTAAAGCTTTCCCCAAGCACATGATATCCGGAGATATTCCGGCATGTTCACAGGCGAAAAGTTTCCCCGTTCGGCCAAAGTTGGTGGCAATTTCATCTGCAATGAGCAACACATTGTATTCATCACATAGAGCTCTAACCTTGGCTAGAAAAGCCGGATCATACATTCGCATACCACCTGCCCCTTGCACAATAGGTTCTAGGATAAATGCGGCTACCTCCTGGTGATGTTCTTTGAAAGCCTTTTCAAGATTAGCTTCGTCCTCCTTGTTCAATCCCTCTCCGTATCGAGATAGGGGGCGTTCGATGAAGATATGTTTGGGCAAGACCTTTTCAAAAATATGATGCATTCCACCAACTGGATCGCAAACGGACATGGCGCCAAAGGTATCTCCATGGTAACCTTTCTTGATGGTCATTAGGCGAGACTTCTCGGGTTTGGCTATCGAAATCCAGTACTGAAAAGCCATTTTAATCGCTACTTCTACGGAGACTGATCCGCTGTCGCAGAGAAATACCTTGTCCAGACCCGCGGGGGTGAGTTTCACCAATCGCTGACATAAATTAATGGCCGGACGATGGGTAATGCCTCCAAACATCACGTGCGACATATCCTTCAGCTGATCCGTAATGGCAGCATTCAATACGGGATGATTATAGCCATGCACGGCACACCACCAGGAACTCATGCCATCAACCAACTGGCGACCATCTTCCAACTCTAATTGTACCCCTTTGGCGGACCGGACTGGATAAACCGGTAAGGGGTCGATCATGGAGGTGTAGGGATGCCAGATATGTTCGCGATCAAATGCCAATAGTGCTTCCATGGATAGAAAGTTTAAACTTAAGACCGCAAACATAGAAAAAGCGAGGGAGAAATGCTGGAGGAAGATAAGATAGGAAGTGTCCCAGCGTCTTGGGCCAGACGCTGGGACTATTATCGGCCAGTTTCTATTTCAGCTCCAATTGCTGAATAGATCCGTAATCTGAGCCACGAATGGCTTCAAAGGCGGCAATCATTTCTTGTAATTTTTCGGGCTGACTCTCGGCCAAATTGTTCTCTTGTCCGAGGTCCTCCGCCAAATTGTATAGTTGGAAATCGGAGTGATTTCCCAATTCAATATTTACTTGCTTATTTTTGGCAGGCCCCTTGTAAGGAGGGATCATCACCCAATCTCCTTTTCGGAAGGCTGTCCTCGTAGTCGCTTCCAACACTAATTCATCACGGCCCTCATCACTTTCACCCATTAGCACAGACAAAAGGTCTTCACTATCATTCGATTTGTGCGCACTACCTGCGAGTTGCGCCATGGATGTCAACAGATCTACCTGAGAAACCATGGCATCCGATACATGGGGCTCAATTGTCCCTTTCCAATATGTAATGAAAGGCACACGCGTTCCTGCCTCAAACAAACTGTACTTTCC
>CAJXPD010000161.1 GCA_913057785.1 uncultured Lewinella sp.
CTCTGAGCCATCCCACATCCATAAATACCATCGGATTCTCCCAAAAATCAAAGGCCCTCTCCTCCTCAAAAAAAAACAATTTATATGGAAAACCGGTACCGCAACGAAAACCGTACCTATTCTGATACCCTAATGTACTATCGAATAAGATTCCACTCTGTTCGAGTATAGCGGGAGTGCTAGTAAAAGAGAAGTGTAGGAAATGCTGCCGACTATGAAAAACTTCATGCCCGACCAAATGCTCCAATTTGTCCTTCTCGAACCTAAATTGTTGCTCATTGGCATGTGTCGCATAACTCGGGTGCAGACCTATCACGTAATTATTTGTCCTCGCTAATCTAATAATATCCTTCACCTTCGGATCAGTGAGCTGGTATAGATTATCATATCTAGTCAGTCCACCAGCCATAAGATAGATAATCTTTTCTTCTTGGCGGCTCTCCCCCAGTAAATACTCAAAGCTATCATAAGGATCCGTTTTAACCCCAAGTTTTTTCTTAATAAATGAAGCGAATAGACTTCGTTGAGCCTTTCCCCCTTGCTTGTTCATCAACAATTTAGCCCAGGCCCTACCGAGTTTATACAAGCTCGTATGTTTCTCCAAGACATCAATGTCATGACTCATCCGAATCTTGGTTCTGACCCGAATTGGTTCAAGGTTCATAGCTAACAATACGCTATAGACCAGGTGATCAACTACAGGTATCTTATCTAGTCCATGGCGCACCAGAAACTGGAGTTCCTCCTTCATCATATCCCATTGATCCCAAAGGCTGGGTAAACAATAGTATTCCTCAAACCGGCTAATATGAAAAAATATCATCTCTACCCAATCAAACTGGAATCTTCGATCTACGGTAAAAAGCTGCGAGGGCTGCCTGACTAATTCGGCAGAATAAAGGGTAGAAGACTCTGAAATATATGCATTTGCAATTAATTTCTTAGTTGAGATTTGCTCAGGGTTGAAGATGACCTTTTGAGCAGGGATAAAGTAAGCTTTAGGCCTTGAAGTGAAAGGTTTATGGGCTTTCTGGTAGTATAACTGCCTGTCCGCGGTATCAGTCGCCTCATTAAATCTAAAGTCGACCTGATTTCCAGTTGCTGGATGATTAGCAATGAAAGCAAAAACATACTCTATTCTTTGGGCGAAGGCCGGAGAATCATGATGTACGTTGATGATCAATTCCCCCATTATCTTCGCAAGATCTTCAATGCTTGAATGAACCTGTTTTGCCCTTTAAAGATTTTGCTGTAGGCAAGCTGATCAGCTCCGAAACCCTTAAACATAGCAGCAATACTTGGGATCATACTGCCTTCAAAGTCAAATGACTTTCCTCGACCTAAAGCCGATTTGATGGCATGCCATAATAAAAGCTGCACTGCCCCGGGAGGTGCCCATTTCTTGTCAAATCCAGAGGCGAGGTAGTAGTCCGTTGCGTGATCACTAAATACGAGGATACCTGCACACCCAACCCCATTTGCATCCTCAGCAAAATAGATATGGGCCTGTCCGATTGCTTGGAACCGGTTAAATAAGTCCAGCAGGAAGGACTTAGTGTAAGGTATGACTAGCCCTTTTCTCCGGTAACTCTCCTCATTTAGCTGATAAAAAGAATCAATATCGGGACTTCCGACAACCTTAAGCTCTCTCGCTGCTCTTCTCAACATATTCCTGGTTTCCGGCTTCATTTCATGCCAAACAACATCCACTGACTTTCCTGCAGGAAACACGTAGGAGTACATCGTCGTTTGCCGAAATCCTTGCCAGTAAAAGGGCAACCAATCTGTCAGAGAATAAGAATATTGCTGAGAAAAATAAAATGTTGCTGGAAGGCCTGTGATCAACTCTTTCATCACCTTTCTACGAAACCTGATTTGGCTAGCTGTAGATCGCATTCCGTGAGGATAATTAATCCAGACATCAAGGAATGGGGTTAGTGTCGGCATACGTATTACAAGCTTCCCTAAATACCGCTTAAAGCAGTATGGCATCATTCCCGTTACTGTCCCTCCTTTGTCAAAAGCGATGCAAGCCCCCCAATTGTTTGCTCCACATACCCGATCTAGCCAGTCCGGCGTTGAAAACACCCGAACTTGTTTGGCAGCTACTGACTCCACCAACATTCGGTAGGTTTCCTGGCTAGCGGAATGCAAGTTCATCTCTTTTTAATAGATAAAACGCATTTACCACAGCCAAGATCATCCAATAATGTCGAAAATGTAGGCTACCTATACAGGTGGATTCCAGCATCATAAAAAGTAGTGCCAATAGCAAAGCGTTCCGAATGGTAGGATCTAAAGATCTTAGTTCATACAGGATCTTTATAATGGCAAAAGGTAGCAGCAGTAGAAAGGGGATCGACATGATGCCTAGTTCGGCAATTTGTGCAGTATAAAAACTGTGTGGATCATAACTGGCAAACGAAGCCGGGTACTGGCCGTCTATTTTCATTTGCTCTATACTTGTTTTATAATTACCGAAACCACAACCTTTCCACCCATGCTTATTAATGATGGCTAAAGAGCCTCTCTGCAAGGCAAAATGTGTGGTGTAATGCACGGAGAAGGGACCTAAATTCCCGATTGATTCATGGTACAATTGTTCCACGTTAAGCTTTTGATTCAGCATCAGTAGGCCTTCGTTTGACCGCAAGGTGAACCACGTCAGAGAAAGGTAAAGTCCACCAGCTAAGAGAAAAAAGAACAAATGCCGAATTTGCCATTCGATTGCACTTTTCTCTTGTTGCAAGCGGATGAATAATATAAATAAAAGCATTAGGGCTAGCCCCTTGGAGAAGGTGATAAAGCATATCACAAAACTTGTCAGGGTCAGTAGCTGGTATCTTTTCCGATCCAAACCATAAAGAAAAATAGAGCTAAGCGCAAGCGTACTGAAGAATAGATTTGGTGAACTGGCAAAACCCTTTAATCTTTGAACGTCTCCCAAATAGGGGTAGTTTTCGTAGAGATAGAACAAAGCTGTTTCAGTCCCCAATAGTAATAGAATGCCAGCAATTAGTCCTAATAGGCTAGCTAAGAAAACACATAAAGCTAGTCCCATTTGCAATACGCTGGTCAAGTCCTTTCTAAGGTAATAAAACAGCCTGGAGAATAGGAAGTAACCAGCTCCCAGATACAAGGTTCCGAGGACTTCCTTAAGGACCTCCACGGTAGGGTAAAAACACAAGGATATTAAGACACCAAATAGGTGAAGAATAACTACCCAATCCAGGAATGTTAATCGAAGGTACCAGGGGAATCGAGCTAAAAGAGGCAAGCAACATAGTATAAGTAAAAAGCATAATTCTGTTACCTGAATCTTGTTACCAAACCAGGGTAAGTACAAAAGACTGGTGCAGCTTAAGGAACCGAGGTATGACAATAGTAAGACCAGTAGAAGGCGATTCAACCATGGCTTTCCTACAAATAATTCCTTAATTTGAGCAATAAAGTTCACGGCTCTTTCTTCTGAGCAACTAGCGGTGAATTAGGAAGTTGCTCTGTTTATTCACAACAAGGATGCCTTTAATTTCTGGTAGAATATGTGCGGGATAACGGCCATCATCGATCGAGAGAATCAGCCCATAGATGAAATTGAAATCCAGGCGGCAAATAATATGGTGAAGCATCGCGGTCCTGATGCATCAGGATATTACTTTGGGGCAAACTTCGCCCTGGGTCATAGGCGCCTGGCTGTACTAGATCTCTCCGAAGCAGGCAATCAACCAATGACCTATGAGGGCCTCTATATCATTTTTAATGGGGAAGTCTATAACTACCTAGAAATTCGTAGGACATTAATTGAGAATGGATACAGCTTTCAATCCGACACAGATACGGAAGTAATTTTAGCTGCTTACCACTACTGGGGATATTCCTGCGTTGAACATTTCAATGGCATGTGGGCATTCATAATCTATGACCCACGGAAAAACATCCTTTTTTGTTCCAGAGATCGATTTGGGATCAAGCCTTTCTATTACAGCAAAATTGGAAAAAAGACCTGCTTTGTTTCCGAGATCAAACAATTTTCAGCCATCAAGGAGTGGAGAGCTAGTATGAATCGGCCCCGAGCTTATGAATTCATAGTTTGGGGTTACCACGACCATTCTGGCAATGAAACCCTCTTTGAGAATGTCTATCAGCTTCCCAAAGGGCACCATCTAATCTATGACCTTGACACACATTCTTTTGAGATTCTATGTTACTATAAAGTGGAGCAACGAGATTGCTCAGATATTTCTTGGGAAGAAGCCAAAACGACTTTCAAAAGTCTTTTTCTGGACGCCGTGAAATTGCGGATTAGATCAGATGTCAAAATCGGTTCCGCTTTGTCCGGGGGACTGGATAGTTCATCAATAGTAGGAGCTATTACTAAGCATTTAGAGGTAAGTACAGCTATACAACAATTAACTACTGTTTCTGCTTGCTTTGATTCGTCAGTATATGATGAAAGTTTTTGGATCGACAAGGTGGCCAAAAAACATCACCTCCTTTCCCATAAGGTTTACCCTACTGCCAGTTCATTTCTTAATAGCTTACGCACACTTACCTGGCATCAGGATGAGCCCATTATTGGAGCTGGGGTATTTGCTCAATATAAGGTTTTTGAAACTGCCAGAAGAGAGGGGATTACGGTAATGGTCGACGGTCAAGGAGCAGATGAAATCTTGGCAGGGTACAATAAGTTTTATTATCCATTTCTTCGACAATTGATCCGTAGTCACCCACAACGGTTTTTGGCCGAGGCACTCGGCGCTTTTTTTCTACACCGTCAAAGCCCCGGGCAAATCATCAGAGCCACATACAAGTATTTGAAAAAAAATAAGCAAAGATCCGTACCCTGGATAAGTCCGCAATTCATTCCAGCGCCTGAAGATCTTTTTGGCCGCAGTTCAGACAACACGATACAAGAAACGAGCATTAATCTCTTATATGAAATGGGAATCTCTATTTTATTGCATTATGAAGACCGCAATTCAATGGCTTCCTCAGTGGAATCAAGACTCCCATTTTTGGACCATCGCCTAGTAGAGTTCTGCCTCAGTTTACCGTCTAATTATAAAATCAAGGGAGGTAAGAGAAAATACCTGCTACGGGAAAGCATGAAAGCTATATTACCGAGTGAGGTATATAACAGGTATGATAAAATGGGGTATGCTACTCCCCAATCCGAATGGATGAAAGACTATCAAGAGGACTTTCACCACCTCTTTTTGAATGCTATTGAGAGAGCCGATGGCTTCTTCAGTCCCTCCATACTAGAGACAAAAGATCAGGCCTTACAATGGCGCTGCCTTGCTCTCGGGGTCTGGTTAGAGGTCTTTGACGTTGAGATTTAACATCTGCTCAAGTAATAGAGCTGTTCGTTGCATTACAACTGTCTTCTCATAATCCGACAAAATAACTGAGGCTCTATCTCGAAGCTCTACGAAGGGAAGGTCTTTAATCCACTGATCCAATAATCTAGACAAGTCCTTAGCATTTTCATAGGTATGTACAAATCCTTCAAGCGCGATCGGTAATGGATAGTGCCTGGGAACAAGGGCCGGTATACCAAATCTAATCATATCATTGATACCTCCTGAGATATTTGAATACCCGTAGCGCTCCCTACAGACCCCAAGTTTTAAATAGGGACGCATCGGGAGAATGAGGAAATCGGTCTGACTCATGATTCGGTCAAACTCCACCTGTGGAACTGTAGTGTCAAAAGAGGTAATGGTAAGATGGCTACATCTGAGTTCCTGCAAGCGATTGACAACGACCATCCCTTTGGCAGTACCAGCATTACCCAATAGAACCAAATTCAACTCTTTCTTCTTGGGGTTCACTAGTTCAGAAAAGGCTTGTATAATCCAATCGTAGTGCTTACTGATCAAGTTGACAGACCCTGGAATCGTGATCGTAATCGCATCAGTTTTACTAGTTTCAGGCGAAAAATTACGCTCAAAGAAAGCCAGCGGCAAAGGGGGAAGAACATGGTATTCCAGAAGTCTTTCCGGATAGTATTCCTCCAAATAGTTTTTCATCTCTCCACTGGCTACCGTGAGGCCGCTCATCGATTTCAACAACTTTCGTCTCCAAAACGGAATTCGAAAGATTAATTGATGAATCAAGCGTAGTAAATCAAGCCAGATTTCTCTCCGATTCTTTGAAATTACTATATTGTTATACGGAGCAAAGAAACTGTGTCCATTATGAATAAGTAGTAGAGATGGGGGACGAAAGCTCATACGAGAAAAAGCGCGTAGTTCGTCAACTAGTGTGGTAAATATAATGAGTTGACCTTCGTTGATTTGCTTCTCGTATCGTTGGATAAAGCGAATTTTGGATTCATCTTCCCCTTGCACAATGAAGCTTAACCCATCCAGTTTAGAAAGGTCTTGGCAGTTTTCGTGATGGGCATATAATTCAACTATTGATACTCTAATCGGCAATGAAAACTTTAATATTTAAGCTGTGAAGAAGGTTGACCCGCCAGTATTCTCCGTCATCATCCCTACACATAATCGAGCTGATCTTTTAAGGATCGCTACACAAAGCGTTATCGATCAACTGCACAAAAACTGGGAATTAATTATTGTTGATGATGGATCAAATGACGATACCAAAGCCGTAGTCAATACCTTCCGGCAAAGTGACGATCGAATTAAGTATATATTTCAACCTCATCAAGAAAGGAGCACCGCTCGAAACAGAGGTATTAAAGAAGCTGCGGGGAAATATATTTGCTTTTTGGATGATGATGATTACTATTTAGACCATCATCTTTCTAGTTTTTTTGATTGGCTCGAAGCACATAAGTTTCCAGAGATCATTCTACGAACGGGCTTCTATACTAAAGAGGACGGCAAACTAACAGCGACTGAGCATTATAAGGAAGAGCGTGACATTAATCCGGTGAGATTTGCAGCTTTCAAATTTTGTAGTGCTTGTACGCTTTGTGTACCTAAACAGTTTCTGACTAAAGATCTGTTTCCGATCGACTTCCCTCATTGGCAAGACACTCATCTTATACTTAGACTTTTAGCTAAAAGGCCATTTAGGCAACTTCCAAAGTTCACTTATGTTTACAGAACCCACTCTTCAATGGGTACTAAATCCCTCTATGATCGGCAAGATTCTCTAGATCGAATCGAAAGCAATGTCCAAGCAATCCGAGATCTCTTTGAAAACCATTCTAAGCTAATAAGTCCATACCTGCCAGCCAACTCTAAGCATTTCCTAATCACTGAAAAGTACCTAGGACATGCTAATGGAGCTTTAAAAAACAGAAAATTGAATTTGAGTTACAAACTGTTGAAAAGGTCACTGACATCCAATAAAGGAAATCGGTTTGCATTGAAATACATAAAATTGACTACCCAACTCCTATTTCACCGCCTTAAGGGTATTCTGGTGGCGAAAAAGTAAAACAAAACTTACAGAAATCATTGTTCCCCACAATAAAAGCGGCCCATATATGGAGATCCCCTGAAAATCCAATAGAACTTTTCCTACAAAAACTTCACAGAGTCTAAGTAAGATAACCCCCAAGCTAACTCCTCCAAAGACATACAGGAGCATCTGTTTAGTTCTTTTCCTCCAACTGAGTTTCACCCTACCAATCGGAGATAAGAGAAAAATACCATAGACTATGACATGTCCCGTAAATGCAATGTTTAAGGTCAAGTGTGTGGCCAAATGAAAAATACAGAGGCCGAATAGCCAGTACTTCCATGTCCGCTCACTAACTACTATCCATATCATCCCAGAAATCTCGAGGAAAACCACCATATATTCTGCTATCTCTATAGAGGCTTGGGGTATGGCTGGAATCCAACTAGCAAGCAGGTCCTGTTTGCAGTACATATAATAGTTAGGATAATACCAACTCAAGAATCCACTAGATGTCAAATCAAAGTCTAGCCACCAAATAAACTTTGCAAAGCCAGCACTAAACATACCAAAGGCAATACATACTCCGAAAAAACTCAAACTCAGACGCTCTATTTTTGGGTCAATAAACCTGTCCTTCCTAAGTGCCAAGGTATGTCCCGCATTGGTAAAAGCTAAACACAACAAGGTGACGGGGAGCATAATACTATGGTCGATTTTTCCAAAACTATATACAAAGTTGAGGTTTAAAATATATAAAAGCGCAGCCAAAAGGGCAGAAATTCTTGTTCTGTAACCGAGAGTCACAAAAAACAATGATAGGGTAGCCAGCAGTTCTGTAGTAAACAGGAAGCTAGTAGAAGGAAAGCGGCTTATAAGATTGGCTAAACTAAGTATAGGTGGATGAAAAAGGCTATCAGGGATCTCTCCAATCCATTGCCAACGAGGTGGATAAACGGCCAAAAAGAATATCCCTGAGAGTATTCTAACGTAGGCCAAGCCCGATGGATCACAATTACAAGAGGAGTCTATCTTTTGAAACACTCCAGCAAGAATCTGCTCAATATAATCGAACAATCGTCTCATTGACAACGATTGATGAGTCTATCTTTTTTTCGCTTTGATTGAAAAAAACCTGAAGGCTGGTAATGTAGAAAAAACTATCTAAACAGGCTTGCTCTTGTAGTTTCGTCTGGAACCATATTTGAGTTTGCTCTACTTGCGCAGCAGAAAAAAACAATGAATCTTGCACTTTAATTTGTAGTCTCCGAATGCTTATCTCTCTTTGCTGGACGGAGTCAAGTCCGAAACGATAAGGTACCATTCTCGTCCAGTAGTGTTTGGGAATGGGATGAACGAACTTTTCGGGATCAAGCTTCTTTCTCGTTCCTGAGATGCTATCAATCCCAAGCAACTCGAATTTGTCGAAGATCAATAGACTATCCTCCGTGCTGATTATTGACGCTCCAGAAGGAAATAAGACAGCAGGGTAAACTTCAAGTTTGGTATTGATAAATCTCAACAAAAAAGGAACAACCAGAATAAAACTCAGTAGTAGAAACTTGATCAGGTTTGGATAAACAAACTCGGTCCGCATATTTTCATCCACAGGGTATCCGGCCCATAATTACCGCCCTCAGATAGATATAGTATTTGTATAATAATTGAGTGGTACTAAATCCTAGCAAATTAAAACTATATGTGTAAAAACGTCCCATCCTGGAATTTTCCACTTTAAAGTCTTGGGGATAGTACATACGAAAGATTTTAGTCGCCAAATCTGCGTCAGAAACGCCTAATCTAGCCAAGTATTGTAGGAGAACCTGAAGGTAATCGTTTCTCGATTCTGCCGCAATTTTTCCCTCACGCATCAGATATTGAAAGATCTGGATTCGGAGTTTAGCAGCAACTTGTTCATTCTCTTGGAGATTCGTTGTGGATATTGATCCTTTCCGCTGCCGTATGATGGTGTGGAAGTTAGAATCAATTAATACTCGCTCA
The DNA here is from genome assembly GCA_913057785.1 of uncultured Lewinella sp. GTDB lineage: Bacteria > Bacteroidota > Bacteroidia > Chitinophagales > Saprospiraceae > DT-111. The sequence goes on from CAJXPD010000161.1 coordinate 9,382, forward strand.
TTTTGCTTTAGCATCCGAAAAAGCAATTCATATTCTTGACTACTACTCAAAGTTTGATCCCAACCTCCCACCTGAATAATAGCACTTCTATTCCATAGATTAGCAGAAGTAATACCTAGCTTACCTATAAATAAACCTAGCCAAACATCCTTTTCCGGAACAACCTCTTGTTCTGATCCTAACAGAGTTCGAAATATGTAACAACCTACTACAACATCAACCTCTACAGCGCTGAACTTAATCATCTCTTGCTGGTCATGAATCTTATTGGGCAGCAAAACATCGTCTGCATCTAAAAACTGTATCCACCTACCCTTGGCTTCTATGAGCCCTCGGTTTCTTGCAGCCGGAGCTCCAGGCTTTCCTTCACTGAAACAGGAAATATTCACCTGCTGCTCAGCATAAGAGCTTAGTATGGACCAAGTTTGATCTGTCGACGCATTGTCCACTAGTATTAGTTCGAGTGGCTTGTAGGTTTGACTTAACACTGATTGGATAGCTCTTTCTACACAATCCTCGACATTGTAACAGGGAATGATAACACTTACCAATGGCTTCACTTGATCCGTGCTTCTTTAGTGCATTGCAAGCTTCAAATAATATTGATGCAAAGTTTGGGCACTGTCTCTAATATCATAATTATGGCTGATAAACCTCCTTGCTTTTTTCGACATAAGCTGATATTCCTGCTCGTCCATCGCGTAAAAAAACTTTATAGCCTTCACCAAAGCTTCGATATTTCTTTCCGGAACCAACACGCCACTATTACCATCAGCGACGACATTGGGAATATCACAATGTTGAGTACTAATAATTGGCAACCCACTAGCTTGTGCCTCTAGTAGGATTACAGGGGCACCGCCCTCCGTATCCCCATCTTGAGCAACACAGCTGGGATGAATAAAAACATCGGAGCCTTCCAAGTGGGATGGTAATTCTTGGAAACTAACGAAATCCAGTATTCTTATATGTTTCCCAAGGTCCCTGCTCTCGATAAATTCCCGTACTCGCTGCAAGCTCAAGCCATCCCGGTCAGCTCCAATTAAATCTAATTTCATATTGGGACAAGTCTTGATTGCTTCGGCAAAGGCTTGTACTGAGTATAAATGGCCTTTCTTTTCTGTAAAAGAGGCCACTTGAATTAACCGGAGACTAAAGACTTGCTTCTTCCGAGCTATAAAGGGTATTTGGTCCAACACTACCCCTAACGGAGCCAAAGCAGCCTTAGAATCCGGTACACCTAACTGTAAAAGTTGTTGTTTCGCTGTTGGACCTTCACTCAATACCAGGTCCGCCTGCTGGAATAATTGCTGATAACGAGTTCTGTAGCTAGGGTTGATCGTCGGTAGCTTCTGATAATCATACCCATAAAAGGATACTATATAGGGTAAGCCACTTCGTTTAGCTAACTCCATGAACTCGCAACCTACCGGGCCAAAATGTGTATGAATGAGATCTATCTGGTTACGTTTTAAGTAATTGAGAAGGTAAGCGATAGGAAGTTTTGATCTGGTCCAGAAAAGTTGGTTAAGTTTCAACCAAGCCCTAACCAATAGTCTTCTTTTACCCCATGTAGCGTACTGATCTAAATTAATATTCAGCTGATCGGTGAAGGTGAAGTGATCAGGGTAAAAATTGTTCTTCCAGAAGTACTGGGCTCCAATGTGAACCTCTACTTCCTTTAGATTACTTAACAAGTGATATGCCCAAATTTGACTTGGAGGCAGATATTCGTCAAATAAATGCAAAACCTTAAGCACGACTTGTAATTAGCTTTTGTATAAATGACATACTTTCACCTAAAGCCCTCACTCTTAAAACCTTAAGCACAAACAAGTATATCAAACCTCCTGTAATGGTTAAAATCAAAAATCGCACATAAATATTCATTTCAAATAATAGAGATTGACAGAGTAGCATTCCGAAGCTCATCACGATAGTGCAAAGAAATAATTCTTTTAAATTGACTAGCCAATCCCAAAATGACATATTGATTAGGCGTCCAACAAAGTGCACATTTGGCAGTAAGTTTATCATTGTTGCAATCAATAAACCCCAAGCGATCCCCTCAACCCCCCAATTTAGGCCAATCAGGATCGCAGCAATTCCCAGACTGCTCGTCAAAAGACTCACCTTGAACTTTAATGCTGTAGCCCCTTGGCTTATAAATAATACACCTGTTAAAACTACTACTGATTGCAAAAGACCACAAAGAGAAAAAATCTGTAAAAGAGGTACTACTTCCATCCATTGTATACCCAGAAGTACGTAGATTAAGTCATGAGAAAGAATGTATAAGCCAAGAAAAGTTGGAAAACTAAACAAAGCTACCATCCGAGTTATCTTCAGAAAGTAAATACGTACTTGATCTTGATCATCTTGTAGCCTGGAAAGTACGGGAAGTGCAATCCTCCCTACCACCCCACGTATTTGCACCAATGGAATGGTCAAGAATGAATAAGCTTTTCCATAAAGTCCGATCGCTCTTTCACCAAAAAATCTTGCGATTAGCAGATCATCAAGATGTCTTACCCAATAGTTAATCGATTCTCCCCCTACTAAGGGAGTAGAAAAATCCATTAGTTCCTTGATAGCAAAAATAGAAATCCTAAGCCTTGGTCTCCAACCTAAAAAACTCCAAAGTAAAAGAAGATGAAGACCGGTACTCACCCATATTTTACCAAGTAAGCTCCAATATCCCCAGCCATCAAGGGCAAGCCATATGGCCATGGAAGCTGCTGCTAATTCAGCTATCAAAGCAATGTAAAACAGTTTTCGAAATGCCATATCTCGAATCAACATAGCATGCGGAATAATGGTAAGAGAAGACAAAAAGAAATTGATAGCCAATAGCAGCACAATATTGACCAGGAGTGGTTCATCGTAGAAGTTGGCAATAGATGGTGCCAAGAAATTTAAAGCCATCGCAATACCTCCTCCAGTCACCACAGTACACCAAAACATGGTACTTAGCACCAAGGAATCCAGCTTCTCACGTTGCACGACCGCAGCACTTACACCAAAGTCTTTAAAAATTTCTGCAAAGCCTATCAGAATAGCAACCATCGCCATCACGCCAAAATCTTCTGGGATTAGGAGTCGAGCCAATACTATTCCGCAAACAAAATTGATCAGCTTGACGGAGAGTTGATAGAGAAAATTCCACCCAAAACTACTGTATACCTTGGCCCTTACTTCATTCAGTTTCACTCAAATCGTCAATTTTCCAAGGGTATCGATCTCCAACACGCCGTGCTGGATTTCCAGCAATTAGTGAATTGGGGGTAAAGTCTCCTCGCACTACACTACCAAGCTTTACGAATGAATTTTCAGCTAAGGCCGTGCCAGGCAGTATAAAGCAATTGGCCCCCAAACCCACATTATTGGCTATGCTTATACTTCCTTCTATAAGATATTGATGATCCGCGGGGACCATTGGACTAAAATATATCATTTTATCCTTAGTACCATCTAAAGCATCATAGTGATGAGAAAGGGAATACAACTTACTATTCGCGCCAATACCACATGCATCACCTATCGATAGCCCCCCGATTCCTGATAGAATAACATTCGGGGCAATGTGTACTTGGCTTCCGATCACCACCTCCCCTACCTCATATTGAAAAGAGAGATTTGATATTTCTTTCTTTGCTCTATTCGCTTTTGAAGGTCCAGCCAAGATGATCACATGTCGATCTAGCCAAGTATTATCTCCAATCGAGATATATTCGGGTCGCTGAAAATACACCCCAACATCAATTAGAACATCTCTTCCCAAATACCTAAGTCGCTTCTTCCAATAACGATATCTCAGTCTTCGGCCAATTTCTCCAGGAAGGTTAGTAATAAGTGCTAGAAGAATAGCCTTAGGAATAGTTATTAATTGCCTAATCTGATATAACATATTATTTATTCCAAAGTAGGAAAGTTAATGCAGCAACGTATGGCTTTCTCCGCATTGGGGCAGTTAAACAAATGAAAATCAACTGGATGAAGATAGCTTTTAAACCACACACCCACTTCAACCCCAAGCAAAGCGGCCCAGGCCCGGTCTTCTTTTCTCGAGCGATCAGTCAAGACCGGAAACCGCAGAAAAACGGGTTCAGATTCAGGAATAACAGTTGGTGCCTGTAGTTCATTTTCCTGACACCAGGTGAACCATCTTTTAGAAGTTAGACGCCTAATTGAAATATGGTCATCTAGTTTCTTAAGTTGATTAAGTCCAATGGCAGCCAATGGTCCTGGCATTCGCAAAAAATAATTTGTTGGAGGTTCCCTTTGGATAGATTCTTTAGCAGTGAGGTACCTTCTGGTTGATCGTGCTAGAAAAAGATTGCTAATGGGACCAGTAATTTTTCGATAAGGATGTCCAAGATTATAGTATCCCCAAATGTACGAGCGCAAATAAGCTTTAGTTAACCTCCTGCTAGGATAGTTCATTGATGCTTGATAGTTCCTTAGCTTAATTGCCAGCTCATCATCATTGGTAACGGCGATGCCTCCTTGATAGGTCGAAAAAACTTTTGATCGCTCACTGCTATAGTATGCCAGGTCTCCAAAGTTCCCCAGTTTTTTACCTCTATAAGAAGCACCCGTGGCATGACAGCAGTCTTCTATGATAGATATGCCCTCTTTCCTGCAAGCATCAAGTAGCTTATCAAAATCCCTACATACCAATCCAAAAGTATGTTGAATGATAACAGCTTTGATCCCGGGATGCTTTTCAAGTCTATCCGAAAAACTTTCGAAACACAATCCAAAACTATCTAATTCAATATCACAAAATCGCAGCTGTAGATCTAATACCCAGCAGGCATTCGCTACGGCTACACAAGTAAAGGCAGGGATCAATACCTGATCTCCCGGCTTCAAATCTAGCGCATGCAGACAGGCACTTAGCGCCACACGTCCTTTAAGAAAAGAATAGGAATACCGACATCCGGTGACTTGTGAAAATTCCTTTTCGAAGGCCTCCACCACTTGATCCTGATCTAGTTGACGATTATATAGGAACTTGCGAGCAATACGCACATCATCAGAACCTACGGTGCCATAGTTCAGCCGAATTAAGTTTATTGGCTTTCCGAGAAGATAAGCCCACAAGGCTCGAGTTATCCGATAACAAAAACTAGCTATAGATCGCAACATGACTCTCGATCAAACTATTAATTATTTGATTAAGCTGGTTTGGGGTTAGTGAATAAAAAAGGGGTAATCTAAGCAATCTTTGACTTTCCGAAGTTGTAAAGGTGTCAGTCCCAAAAAAACGGGCAAATCGCCTACCGGCCGCTGAACTATGAAGCGGTACATAATGGAAATAAGCCTTGATTCCATCTCTTTCCAGTTGCTCAATTAGAGTGTTCCTAACAAGTACATTATCAAGCTTTAGAAAGAATATGTGAGCATTATGTTGAAAATTATTGATATCAGCCGACAACTGAAAGTTCTCTAGTAAAGAGAGCTCGTGAAAATAGTACTCCCAAATGGCCATTCGCTTCCCAGTGACTTCCTCCACTTTGGCCAATTGCCCCCATAGGAAAGCCGCACTTAGTTCATTGAGTAAAAAACTTGAACCTATATCTACCCACTGGTATTTTTCGACTATCCCCTTTTTAAAGGTCGATCGATTCGTTCCTTTTTCTCGGATGATCTCGGCCCTTTCAATCCAGTCAATTTGGTTGATTAAAAGTGCGCCCCCTTCCCCACAGTGAATATTTTTGGTGGCATGAAAACTTATGGTTCCAAGATGGCCTATACTTCCAAGGTGTTGTCCCTTGTCGTAAGCACCAATGCAGTGTGCAGCATCCTCAACCACAAAAATCCCTCTTGGCTCCGCTATTGCCATTAATTTTTGCACATCACAGGCTACACCACCATAATGCATAGCAACAATTACTTTGGTTTTATCAGTAATGGCCGCTTCGACCAGATCCTCATTGATATTCATAGTATCCGGCCGGATGTCCACAAAAACTATCTTGGCCCCCCGAAGGACAAAGGCGTTTGCTGCTGACACAAAGTTGAAGGAGGACATTATAACCTCATCTCCAGCCTCAACATTGCACAGCATCGCACACATTTCCAATGCACTGGTACAGGAGGGAGTCAGAAGTACGCGTGGACTTCCTGTTAGCTCTTGTAATAGGTGCTCACAACACCTTGTATAATATCCATCGCCAGCAAATTCCTGCCGTGCTATGGCTGACGCAACATTGGATATTTCCTGACCTGTGAGATAGGGATTATTGAAGGGAATTAGTTCTTGCATTTAGCGGAGAATCACCATTTTCCCTAAGCCATTTTTAAAGTATTGGTCCGTACCATTTTGATAGGTTTCATAATCATTACCTTGCAAATCCGTTGCCATAATTCGGTAAAAATAGACACCATTGGCCAACTGATCTCCGAAATCATCTGTCCCGTCCCATTGATAAACTGTTTTGTGGGTACCGACGCGTAGAGGTCCGATTTCTTCCTGGCTAATTTCTCTCACAACTCGGCCTGATACAGTCATTACTTGAACAGTAAAAAATGCAGGAGCCTGTCCGGTAAGCGTGTATACAAATTGTGTACTGGTGCTAAAGGGATTGGGATAATTGAAGACATTTGAGATCATCTTTTCTACTATGACTTCGAAGGCTACTTCATAGGCAAACGCGCCCGCATTGTTCCCATTTACATCTTTCGCTGAGACTATGAGTTTATACTGTCCACTTTGTTCAAAATGAGCAGAATATTCGATGGTGGCAGTGTTGGCTTCACCTACTACAGCTGGTAAAAACAATATATTTTCTTTGTCGAATCCCACACGGCGAATCTGTCCGTCAGGATATTGCAGTTGCATAACAAAAAGACTTGTATCATCTAAGCGAAAAAAGTCATTTTCATCTTTTAGTTGTACAACAATAACGGGATCGGATCCTACTAGGTCCCCATTTAGAATATGCGCGCCATCAAATGTGACGTCAAGTATTGGTGGAGTCAAGTCATTATCTATATAAAAAGACTGATCTACAAAATTGTTGAAATGTAACAATTCTGATTGATCCTCATCTGGATTTACTTCTAAGAGTAGTTGAAAAGAGCCAGTCCTATCCGAAGTCTCCGTTTGGTAATTCAGCTGTAAGGTATCTCCGGCCGGGAGGGGGCCTACCCTTTTGCGTATCTGATCAATATTGTTCGCGGAATCCGTCAAAGTATAGTCTACTAAAAGACTATCCATATCAATATCACTGACATTGGCTACGACCACCTTCATAGAAAAAGGAGCTCCCTGAAAAAGCGTATCTGATTGCAATTGATAGCCTAAACTAGGCGCTACTGCACATTCAGGTAAGCTTTCGTACAATAAGTGCAAAAATCGAACTTGCCGTGGAATACGCCTCTCCATAGTCTTCGCTTCTATCTCTAACTGCAGATAAGGATAAGTAGCCTCATCGATTAAATCTAGTTCCAAGTCTCCCCTTATATCTTCTTTAAGTAATACAGATTCGCCATCTACAGTAATACCAAACAAGTGGATTGAAGTAGTATCACCTTCAAGAGGAGTATCCAAATCAACTTCTAAGCGTTGCCAATTCCTTACGGGCCCAATTAAAGGAGAGCGATAGGTCCCATAGTCTTGATATTGTCGAAAAACAGTACCAACATTTGCTGTTCCAAGAACATCCACCGCAACGCTTTCATCTAATGGACCAACTCCTTTTTGGTACATAAAAGCATAAGGAACCGATCCCCGTTCCTCCAATAATCTTACATGGTTAGCCCCCTGTTCCTCTAAAACTTGAAAGATATTTGTTCCAAAATTTAAACTATCGCGCCCCCACTGATCTACATACAAATTGGAGGTAGCCCGTTTTTGAACAGTAAAAAGGTATATATAAAAGCCATCAGGAACAGTTTCCTCGATAAAATTTATCAAATCCCGGCGGCCCTGCTCTGTAGATACTGGAAAAGTAAAAACAGCCCTTCCCGAAGCGTCTACACTGCCATACTCTGCACCTGCATTAGCCCAAAAATGACCATCTCGTGGAATCCCTACCATAACCGCCACCGCTTCATCAGAATAAATCCATGGTCTTACAGAGCCTGCAAAACCACCATTATTATATATAAAACCGGGTCTATCTCCTCCTTCCCATAGATTATTTTTGATGAGCATATCCAAAGGCAAAAAATCAAAATCAAAAAGCGGTTCCAAAGTTGAATAATCCAAACCATTTGGCTGTCCACCTTTCAACCATTGCCCTCTATGTCCTTGTCCCCAACCACCGGTGGTCTCTGGCAAGTATGTAAAGGAACTAGTCTCCCAAATAAAACCAATATCACTATCAGTGCTGTCTGGACTGATCCTCCAATAATACACTTGTCCCTCCTCCAGTGCTAATTCCGGGGACCAGCTGATTAATCCTCCAATTTGTTCTAATGTTTCTGAAATCTTGAAGAAACTATTAAATGCTTCTGTCGTATCAATTTCAAGCCTATATCTCTTCTCCTCTACCAAAGCTTTTGAGGTTGCTGCATGTAACTTCAATTCCTCTGAATTTACAAGAGCATAATCTACCGGGTAAATTGGCAAAGTAATGTTATCAATCATAAATAGAGGCACCCCAGCCTGCCCATCACCCCTAACCAAACTATTATTCATCTCCCCAGAAGGAGCCGGCAATTCATCCACCTCATTTTGCACATCGACATCAATGAAGAAGGTATTGAGGCCGATCGAAGCTTTCCCTTGGGTGGGAAGATTGATGGTGTGATGGGAGGCGTAGGCTGGTGTGGCGATACGCAAACTCTTCAGTTTGAGCTCCTCGCCGCCGGGTAGTTTCTGGCGGATGTCGACTGTGATGGAGTCCTGAATGAACTGACCGAGGTTCAGTACATCGAATTCTAGCTGAAAGGAGTCCTCTTGGATACTGATCACTTTCGGCGAGAATTGGACGCTGGATCGGTCCACAACGTAGTCGGGGCCGGGATTCGGATGGAGGCGGATGGATGGGTCGCCCATCAAGGAGAATTGCTGGACAATCGTCTTGATCTCCAAACCGGTAAGATAATCAAAGCTTTCTCGGGTAGCGGAGATGATATCTCCGATACCTTGGCCGTATTTTTCACCGCCCATTTTTTCGTAGAACCGATCGGCAAAGCCGCCTAGGGTGCTAATGAAGCCAACGCCACGGGAGGCACCGAAGGCTACAGAAGCCCGGTCCTCGTAGAAAGTGAATCGCTCGGCAATTCCCTTGGAACTGGTAAAGAAGTTTCCGGAATAGCAGCCCAAGGACATGATCAAAGGAAACTTTCCGAAATTGTCATAGTTGTCGGGATTATCTATGTTGAAATCGAAGGTACCAGGGCTGGAGTGGCCGAAGAAAGTGATTACAGCAGTACCCTCGTTGATGCGATCGAATATTTGTTGGGAGCGGGATTGTTGAATTGGATCCGTACTGGTCTTGTAGAAGGGAGTGACTTTGCCTCCAAAGATATTGCCTTCAATCTCTCTGGCCATCCGTTCCAAATTGCTTTTAATGGCATTTTGCTCCCCACTAGAGCCTCCTCCTCCCAAATGAATTATATTCTTCATCCAAGCCCTTTCCTCAATTGTCTGCCCATTATTCACCGTGGCTTCTAGCGTCTCCACCTTTCGTAAGTAAATGCTGATCTCTTTGGGATTGGTAGCAGCAATTCGCCCTACCGGCACTACCGCCACACTCGAACTATTATTCGACAACATCAGATTATCACTGGCGGGAAAGCCGAAGGAAGGGACAAAAAAGGTTTCCGCCTCAATCGCATTGGCTAAGCCAGCGGCGAGGCGTAGAGATGGATACTCTCGCCCTTTCCCAATGATGAAGACGTACTTCAGATTGGGCCATTGGCGATGGGCGGCGTGAACGAAGTTCCGAATCGACTGAGGATGGCGATCCAGGCCATAGCCAAATTGGTGGTAGATATCTTCTACCTCTACAATCTGTGTTTTATAATTTCCGCCGGCAGCGGATGCGCGATAGTCCGCATAGGCTTGTACTTGATCTTGGTTTTCATAGGTTTCACGGAGTTCGGGAGCGGTGAGGATGAGGAACTCCGTGGTCTGACTGAGAAGGTTGGGGAAGTTGATGCTTTGGGGAGCATCAAGGGCTTCTGCAGAGGCTTCTTCAAGGAGGACGAGCGAACGTTGTTCTGTGCTAGGTGGCAATAGGGCCTTTACAATTCCATTTTCGAAGCGGCACAGGATGCGTAAACCATTGGTCAGATCATATATGACTGGGGTTCCATTAGAACTATTGAAATCGGCAATCTCTAAGTACTTGGTCGTATTACTAGCCGCTACCTCAAATTCAAAAACCTTTTGGTTTCTAGCATCAGGTAAGCTCGGATAATCCACCTGATAGAAGGCAATGGATTGCTCATCCCGATCATCCGCTTGTCCTTCGAAACGAATTTCGATGTCGTCATCCGTCAGCGGAAAACTAAAATCTGGTGCCTTGACGGAAATATCGTTGTAGGAACGCTCGAAGTAGGTGCCTCCGTCGATCTGTACTAGCTGGCGATGATCCCCCTCTCCTACCCCGAATCTGGCGGTAAAGCGAGCGCTCGGGCCACCGATGTAAGCATCGGGTAGATTAAGAGAAAAGTCCTGTGTGGTGTTCCCGCTCTGCAGCAGTTCGTTGATATTGCGGTTGCCATAGCCTTCTGCCACGTCATAGTGAGAAAAATAAATAGTAATGCCACTTCGACGGGTATAATTCTTCATGAATTTCTCCGTGAATACCTCTCCCACTTGTTGCCAAATCCATTCTTCTTTTGCCGGAGGATTAGTCAAGTCTGAATCAATGGTTTGTAGGCGAGTGCTGGACGGCGCATCACCCCAAGTCAAATAGTAGGCGGAAGTATCCGTAACTAGACTATATAATGGATTCAATTGATTCTCCGCTGGATCCTCAAAGAGATGGGTGTCAAATTCGCCTCGGTTTTGCTTTCCCCAAAAAAGCAGGTAATCTCCTGCAGTAATAGAACCTGTAGAGCTGATATGAATCGGTACTTCTTGCCCCATATGATGTAGGCGCAATCGATCTCCAGATAATTCGCTTAATACAATGCCGGCTTGCTGTAAGGTTTCCGCATCTAAACGATATAGACCGTCCTTTGAAACAGGAATTTTATAGTAAGATTGATCATAATTGATCCACTCATTTCCATACAAAGTATCCGTATCAACCAGCATTTGGGAGAAGGCTGGCCCCGACAAGGTAAGTAATACTAAAAGGGTTAGTAGTTTTCTCATGGGGATTACAATAGGGAGTTTAGCAATTTTGGGAGTTTCTTCCGTGAAACCCAACTCTTTTTCGATACGTGAAGCAACAAAACTTGTTCCAAAGTCCAAATACCGCTGTTGGAAAATGAAATCATTCTGTCAAGCATTAGACAGTGCTTCAAAAATCAAGATTGAAATAGGAAATGGGTATACTGTGGTAAGAAAAATGGTGCTCACGCCCCGATAATTCTCAAATATAAAGAATTCAGATAAAATCGACAATAATTACAATGTCCAAAATGGGCACTTCAGTGGTGGGCATAAAAAAACTCCTACATCAGGGGAGGCTTTCGGATGTAGGAGCAAACATACTATGAGAAAACTACACAGCTGCAAGATAAGCGCAAAAGTGCTATAAAAAGTACCGTATTTAGCGAGTGGCAAAGGTTCGGTACGTTATGGTTCTTTTGGCTTAGAATGTGGTGAAATATTCACAGGAGTGGTACCTACCTATCGAATCCGAGCAAGATGAGATATAAAGTATTTGAATGTATCAATCGATAGGTTATCAATAAGATGTAGAAAATATTGGACTATTTCTACCATTCTATCGACCTCTTTGCAGGAGGCACACGCCTTGTTTTTCAAACCAGCCTTGCATCAATATTGGAAAATGACAAAAGAAGAAAAGGTTTGCTCCTAGGACGGTACAGGGACGGTGGGGAAAAGGTACCGGAGCAAATTCTCTTTTTGAAGTTGAATGTACTTCTCGAAAGGACGTCTAAAAAAAATTCCTACACCCCAGAAGGGAGAAGGTGTAGGAAAATTAAACATACTATGAGAAAACTTGATCACAAATATAAGTGCTCACAGTTATTTTTATTCTCGTAATTAGGAAGTGGGGGGCTTTATTCTCTTAATGGTCCGCATCCTTTAGAAAACGGGGATTTGAGCCAGGGAACGGTCAAGGTTTTAGACCGATTTTAGCTCCAATACCGCAACCTCTGGCAGGATTCCGACCCGGCCGGGATAGCCTAAAAAGCCTAGCCCTCTGTTGACATATAAATATTGTTCTCCTTTTTGATATAGCCCCGCCCATTGCTTGTAAACATATTGGATAGGGGACCAGCGTACCCAGCCCGGGATTTCCACGCCAAACTGCATGCCGTGCGTGTGACCGGAGAAAGTAATGTCTATATCGGGTTGATCTTTGATGACCTGTCCTTCCCAGTGCGAGGGATCATGTGATAGCAATAGCTTCAAAGCGGCTGGGCCACAATTCTCACAGGCTTTCTCTAGATCACCATATTTAGGAAATCGCAACTGCATAGAGTAATTCTCCACGCCTATCACCGCCACCCGCTCTCCATTGATTTCGATATGTCGGTGTTCATTCAACAACAAATCCCAACCTAGTCGCTTGTGCGTGTCTTTGAGACGTTGTAGGTTTTCCACCTTAGCTTCGGGTGTAGGCCACCTTTCGTAGTCCCCGTAGTCGTGGTTACCTAGTACGGAGTATACGCCATATTTAGCTTCAATCTTGTCAAAGATGTCGACGTACGGCTCCATCTCAGTCGCGACATTATTTACCAAATCTCCGGTAAAAAAGACCAGATCCGGCTTTTCAGCATTTATCATCTCAATTGCCTGCTTAATCGGCTCTTTGAAAGTGAAACTTCCGGAATGGATATCGGAGATCTGAATAATCTTTAATCCATCTAAGTTTGCAGGCAGCTTGGAAAGTTTTAACCGCTCACTGTATCGCTTATACCTATACGGATTGCGAACCATCCCATATAAAAGGGAGGTAAAAGGCAACGCCCCTAAAACTACTGCTGTTCGAGTTAGAAACTTAGATCGGCCTAAATCGATGGATCCATCCCCAGAGAATTGATTAACTACCCATAAAACACCTCTCCTTAAATCGTCAATCAGTAATACACTAACCAATGGCAACTTTGAGATGTAAGCGATGAAGAGAAAGGTTCGCCAATAGGTTTTGAAGTTCGTATTCCAATCCGAAACATCCACGGTGTTGACCACAACCAATGTTCCAATCGCTAGGACCGGAATGGCCCAGTACAAGCCATACATCACATTGCGTGCCGTAACACTCCAATTCTGCACCAGATAACGAAAGGCCTGGAAACCATAAATATCAAGTGCCAACAGTATGGTAAAAAAGAAAAGAGTTCTCATATAAGGCAGTTATGACTAAATTCAAATGTACTCTTGTAAAAACTTTAAGAATCGATTTTGTTGCTGCCTGACCTACTTTATTTCTACCAAGCGGATTTTTTTATCGACACATCCAAGGAAATCCGCAAGAATCAACATCTTTGCAGCAATTTCTACAATATCGATTAGATCAAAAAATATGATTAGCCTCAGCAAATTGAAGCATACAGAAAGTGGCAACTTTTTCCTAGTAGCCGGCCCCTGCGCCATCGAAGGCCGAGACATGGCCCTCGAAATTGCCGAGAAAGTGGTAGCCATTACCGATAAACTCCAGATTCCCTACATCTTCAAAGGTTCCTACCGCAAGGCCAATCGATCTCGCCTTGATTCCTTTACCGGAATTGGAGATGAGAAGGCCTTAAATGTCTTAGCTGAAGTAGGACAGACATTCGATGTTCCGGTCACCACGGATATCCACACCGATGCAGAGGCTTCAATGGCCGCTAAGTATGTCGATGTTTTGCAGATTCCTGCCTTTCTGTGTCGACAGACAAGTCTGCTCGTAGCCGCAGCAGAAACGGGCAAGGTGGTCAATATCAAAAAAGGACAATTTCTCAGTGCCGCAGCTATGGAGTTTGCTAGAACAAAAGTGATTGAATCTGGAAATGACCAGGTTTGGCTTACGGAGCGCGGAACTACCTTTGGTTATCAAGATCTAGTAGTTGATTTCAGAGGTTTGCCCGTGATGCAATCGCTGGGTTCTCCGGTGGTATTGGATTGTACCCATTCTTTGCAGCAGCCCAATCAAGCCTCTGGCGTGACTGGAGGGAAGCCTGCCTTGATCTCTACGGTAGCTAAAGCCGGTATTGCTGTCGGGGCGGATGGCTTATTTATTGAAACGCACCCCAATCCTGCTATCGCCAAGTCGGATGGCGCTAATATGCTCCCCTTGGATCAGTTGGAAGGCTTGTTAGAAAAGTTGGTCCGAATTCGAGAAGCGATCCGGTAAATCACCAGCAATTCTTCTTCGAACCCCCTCATAATCACTTGCTTTTATCACAAAAAAAAGCTAAATTACCAAAGTAATTCATTCCACTTTGCCTTACATAGCACTCCTCCAGTATTCCCTCTAACTCTCTAGTTGGTATTGAATAACTGGAACTTGTTGCCCCCTGGTCTAGTCAAAGTGATCACTAAATTTTGGAGGCCTATGGTAAAAAGAATTCTACACACAACCTTTCTATTTTTACTTACAATCAGTTTTGGCTTTGGCCAAGCAGCCGAAAAAATCCTAGTCAAATCTTTCAATCTACAAGGCAAGCAAACCGTCGAGTTGAACTTGGACGGGCCGATTGAAGTTAAGACTTGGAAAAATGACATTTTACGCGTACAGATGTCCGTTGCCCTTCCTAATGGTACCGCCACTGTTCTGAAGTCGTTGGTGCAGGTAGGGCGTTACAATCTGACATCTGCAATTGAAGAGGAGGTGTATTCTATCTTTCTTCCCGCTTTGGAAAAAGCGGTAAAAGTGAGAGGAACCTTGCTGGAAGAACAAATCTCTTTTCTGGTCTATGCTCCAGAATATGTTGAGGTGAAGTTATCCGGCACGGCAGCCAGCAGTAGTGCCAGGCTGACCTCGTTCTAGACATTCTGCAAAGACCTCATCAACCGATTTGTATAAGAATAATCATGCTAGCCTTGGGGACAGCGAGCCTCCGTTCCCGCAAAAGGCCGCCTTACTAAACATAAATAGTGGCGGCCTTTTTTATGTCAGTACCCTACCCTTCCGTGGAAAGACTTCTATCCGTAAGAATTAACTAGAATTTTGTTTGTATTTTTGCACCAAGAGAAAACTTTGTACCTAGCAGTTTTCGTTTATAGTATATATCCGGTTCTCTTCTAAGAGAGAATGGTACCTATCAAACTAATTACCCTAAAGGCTTTCACCCATTATATAAACCATAAACATATCCTTAGCCTACCTTAGGCGGGTATTTTTTCCTGTATTATTTCAGGAATGTTCGTTAAGATGAAAAGTGAAAATATGAAACGAACATAATTTTGTTTAATCACAACTTCTCACCAGGGAATGATTAAACCTGTCTACTCGGCGCAAG
>CAJXPD010000162.1 GCA_913057785.1 uncultured Lewinella sp.
AAAATGGAGATACCCAACTTCCCCGTCCTCCTCATATCGAATTTCCTGATAGGTCGATTTAGTCCTAGTTTCAAACGGACTTATCGCATGATTTGGGAGGGCTTCAGCAGCCTGTCCCAAGGCTAGGGTAGCTGGCAGCTTAATTGCCCCCTCATCGCTAGCCCTAAGGTGTGTTAGCCAGATGGCTTGCTCACCAGCCGCTACGCAAATGGCTTTATCTCGCCGTGCCAGAACCTTGCCAGACGGGCCTTGCATTTCCGCTTCCAAATGTCCTCCAAAGGCATAGTACTTGACGCCATAAAGCTCAATTAACACTCCTGGAGCACTATCCGCGGCACGAATCTTCCGCAGTATATCGCTGGCTTTATCTTCCCAGGAGAACTGGAGATCAGATTGACGTAGGCTTCGGTTCCATCGGCCTCGAACCTCCGGATCTGAGTAATCTAATGGGGTAGGGCGGAAACTCGGATCCATTTTATGATCAATCACTTCCAACAAGCCCTTCATGGCGGCCTGAGCAACTTCATGCCGATAGAGATTGGCTTTGCTAGTTGCTCGCATTGGAAAATTATAGAAAGCCCAAATATCCCCGGCGTCCATTTTCTCGGTCGCTTCTAAAATCGTCACACCCCATTCTTTTTCCTCATTCAAGATGGCCCAATCCAGCGAAGAGGCTCCTCTATCCCCTACAATTCCTGGGTGGATGATTAGACACAAATGATTCCGCCAAATGCTTTCCGGTATTTTGGCTTTTAGAAATGGGGCCACTATCAATTCTGGCTGAAATTCCTGCACGGCTGTCAGCATGACCGCTTCGCTGGAAGCGATCTGCACCTTGACTTGATGATCAAGTCGATCCAGCTCAAGCCAAGCGCGTTGAGCCATACCGTTGAAGGATGTGGTCAGGAATAAGATCTTCATGCAGTTTGGCCTTCCAACTGGTTGATCATCCCTGAAAAATGGTAGTAGGCAGCGCATGCCCCTTCCGAGCTAACCATAGGCGCGCCCAATGGATTTTCAGGTTTGCATTTGGTGCCAAAATTGGGACACTCGAATGGCTTCTTGATCCCTTTCATGATCTCACCAGCAATACATTCTTCGTTCTCTGGGGCTTCGGCGATATTTACATTAAACTTGCGCTTCGCATCAAATTCGGCATATTTTTCCTTCACTTCATAACCACTCATGGGTATCACTTCCATGCCGCGCCATAGCCGATCCGTGACCTCAAAAACCTCGTAAATGGTGTCCTGCGCCATGGGATTACCCATTTCTTTCACCATCCGGGAATATTGATTCTCTACTTTCGCTTCTCCCTTCTCCAATTGCTTTACCGTCATCAAAATTCCTTGTAAAAGATCAACGGGTTCAAAACCGGTGATGACGACAGGGACTTTGAAGCGTTCCACCAACGGATAGTATTCCAGGGTGCCCATGATGGTACAAACGTGCCCAGCAGCCAAAAAAGCCTGGATATGGCTTTCCTCATCCTCCATCACTGCCTCAATGGCTGGTGGAACCAAAACGTGGGAGGCCAAAATGGAGTAGTTCTTCAAACCTAGGCGATGTGCATGAACTACCGACAGGGCATTTGCTGGCGCGGTAGTTTCAAAGCCTACGGCAAAGAAAACGACCTCTCGATCGGGGTTTTGCTGTGCAATATTCACGGCCTCTAGCGGCGAGTATAAGATTCTGATATCGGCCCCATTAGCTTTGACTTCTAGCAGGCTCTTTTCCGAGCCTGGCACTCGTAGCATATCCCCATAAGAGCACAGAATAACGTCCTTCTCCTCAGCCAAGTACACTGCCTTATCAATCAAATGAAGAGGCGTTACACACACCGGGCAACCTGGCCCGTGTACCATATTGATTTCCTTGGGTAACATATTCAGAATTCCATTCTTCACGAGGCTATGCGTCTGCCCGCCGCAAACTTCCATGATCGTCCAGGGACGAGTCACCGTTTGCTGAATTCCTTCTAAGTATCGCTTGGCGAGATCTGGATCTCTATATTCCGTTAAAAATTTCATCGCAATGTTTTTGGTCTGAAAACAGTTGTTCTTTTGGCAAATCTCCAGCTCTAATCCGTATACTCTTTCTTATCCGGAAGGAAATCAGAGATATTAAGTTCTTCCTCCACTTCTCCCATTTCTTCGAGGTACTGAAAGGTCTTTTTAGCTTCTACCTCATCGACCACACTGATGGCTACCCCCACGTGCACAAGCACATAATCATCCACCTTCGCCTGTGGAACCATTTCCAAACTGGCCTCTTTGATAATGCCCCCGAAGGAGACTTTTGCCATTCGTACCAATCCATCAAATTTGGATTCAATGGATTTGATTTTACCTGGAATCGCTAAGCACATGATCGTTTGTTTTATTGTTTGTTATTGCTTGCTTACGTTGGTCTATCTGATAGCAGACTAGCTGTCCAAAGGAGATATTCTCATCATTGGGCGACAGTTCCTGATGAAAAAAGAGCTCAAAATCTTGACCCATGTGATGATGTATGAGATCTACTAGTATGCCATTTTGAAACACCCCACCACTAAAAGCTAGCTTTTTGATATTTAGCCCTTTTGCTACGGCCTTAATCAAAATCGCCAGAGAAGCATGGAATTTGGCTGCTATATATTCCGTGGATTTCCCTGCTTGATGATCCTTGATGAGTCCGTTGATTAGCACATGAGTAGGAATCTCCGAAGCAATCAAGCTCTGATCGAAGTACGATCCTACATTATCTAGACCTGAAGTCCTGAAATACCGTTTTGCTGCCGCTTCCAATCTCATAGCCGCTTCCCCCTCATAGGTTTGTATATCCAATATCCCCAGTAAAGAGGCAACTGCATCAAAAATGCGCCCCAGACTGGAGGTTTGTAGCGGCGGGTCTTTGGCCAACAACTTGGAATAAAGCTTCCATTCTTGCTCAATGAATTTCTCGCGCAATAATGCCTGTGCGCCTTCGATTTCCCAGCAAATAGATAGGGCAGAAATACGAGGTTCACGGGGCATTTTATCACCTAGTATGAAATCAAAATAGGCAAAGTGATGACTCCGTTTGAAGGCGTAGTTTTCATAAACAAAGAACTCTCCTCCCCAAATCTGTTGATCCAGGCCTAAACCAGTACCATCCCATATCATCCCTAGTATCGGCTCCTTGGTATGCCGCATGATGATGCTGCACGGGATACACTGATATGCCATACTCTGCGGCCAATTCTTTTCCGATCTGGGTAGAAGGGTAACCCGGATGCTGATCTATCAATATGACCTCTGGCTTGCTGCGGAATAGATTTAAGAAATGCTGAATCGTATGCTGATAATGCAATTGTGCATCAAAATGCTCTAGATCACCTAGATACTGACTCACATAGACATTGCTCGATTTAAGCAGACTAAAGGTGCTTTTGAGCATGGCACCCATAGCCAACAGCTCTTCTTTTGGAAGATCCAAGTCAGGGTTTATGTAAGTCGGGGCCAGGCCTCTCGACCGACGTATTATTATTCTTTGTTTTTGGAAAGGGGTATGCGTTAACACACTATCATCTTGCGGAATCACGATCTCCCGATTATTCACCAAAACCAGATCAGCAACTCCAGCTAGTTCCTTAATGGCCTTATCATCCTGATATACGATCGGCGAGTTGCTAAGATTACCACTCGTAGCCACAATCGCTCTGCTAAATCGCTGGAGAAGACATTCAAACAGAGGGGCATAAGGTATCATCACCCCCACCTGCTCCAAACCAGGGCTCACCCCATTAAATGCGGGCGTATCTAGGGATTTATCCAATAGTACGATCGGTGCAATTGGGCTATCCAAAGTCTTCCATTCTTCTTGATCCGTGCTGAAATCCTGAGCTAGCTTTTCCCTTGGGTACATCACTGCAAAGGGTTTTCTGGGGCGGTGCTTTCGATTACGCAATTCAGCTACAGCAGTCTCATTAGAAGCATCGCAGGTAAGCAAATACCCACCAATACCTTTAATGGCTACAATCTTTCCCACCTCCCATGCTTGGGGAATGTAGTCAAGAATCTCCTTCGTAGCCTGGCTAATTTCTTGGCGATCCGCATCGTATAAGGTTAGTAAAACACTACAGTCTGGATCGGAATTGGTTTGTGAGTAATAGCGTCGATCCAAGGGGTCGTCATATTCCGATTGGCAGCTCGGACACATGTCAAAGGGCGCCATAGTGGTGTTCACCCGATCGTAAGGAAGTATTTTAATAATCGAAAAGCGTGGGCCGCAATTCGTACAAGTGGTGAAAGGGTAATCGTACCGACGATCCTTCTCCGTTCTTACTTCCTCTCGACAAGCAGAACAAAGCGCAAAATCGGGTGTAAGCAGAAGGTTAGGTGTTGCCGATGCCTCACTGTGCACAATCTCAAATTGTGTGAAAGTGCTTGGGGATTCTTCCCGCAATTCCAGTGCCGTAATTCTACTGAGGCTTGGAGCCGTTGCTAAAATCGTGTCTTTCAATGCCAAGGCTTCGGACGCCGTGGCATTAAAAACAATATGTACCCCATCGGTAGTATTATTGACCCAGCCCTTCAGCCCAAGCTTATTTGCTAGACCGAAAATAAAGGGCCGAAAACCTACTCCTTGCACTTGACCTTCAATATGGATATGCCAGGTGGTCATTACACGGCAGCTTCCTGCTTGGCTTCTTGTTTTTCCTTAACCTTTTCCAACAGCCAATTGCACCATTCGTCAATGCCCACATCTTTGGTACTAGACACTTCCAACACCTTGATATCAGGATTAACATCTCTTGCGTCAGCTACTACGGCATCAACGGAAAACGGTAAATACTCTAGCAGGTCCACCTTCGATACCAACATCATTTCGCTGGTTAGAAACATACGAGGGTACTTCTTAGGTTTGTCATCCCCCTCGGTTGTGGCTATTAAGGTAACGCGATAATCTTCCCCTAAATCAAAGGAAGCTGGGCAAACTAAATTCCCTACATTTTCAATGATCAGCAATTCCACTCCTTCTAAATCCAGACTTTCCATCGCCTGCCACACCATTTGAGCCTCTAGGTGACAAATGCCTCCGGTGACAATCTGTAGGGCATCAACGCCCACATCACGGAGTCGATCTGCATCTCGCTCTGTCTCCAGGTCCCCCACCAAAATCTTCATGTTGACCTTATCACCGATTCGTCTGGCTGTTTCTTGAAGGAGGGTAGTCTTACCACTACCGGCAGAAGAGGTGATATTAATCAGCATAATGTTTTGCGCTGTCATCCGCTTCCGGATGCTTTCCGCCACAAAATCATTGGCTTTGAGCAAGTGCATAGTCGTGTTATCACAGGTTACCGTACCCCGTGCAGCCTTAGTTGATTTCTGTACTTTGTCCATGTTGAATCGCTTATTTTTTTGCTGGAAAATCCTTTTTTATAGCTTCGTATTGTTCGTTGCAATTGAAGAATTATCATCGCAACAGAAGTAAGTTATGGAGATGATTTGAATTAGAAAAGAAACTCCAGAGTTTAGAAAACATTTTCTAATTTCTTCCCGCCAATCTGGTAGATTGATTAGGGCGTTCTTCTTGCAAAAAGTAGTTAAAAGCAAAGGTCATTGCCAATAGGAAAAGTGAAGCCACAATTCCTAAAGCCGCATTCAGGTAGGGGGGAGCCGTTAGTGAAATCCGAATCAGGACAGTTGTTAGTACAAAGGCAGAATAACGAAAAATCTTAGGGTATTCGAGTGTATACCTGAGGGCTATCAGGACAATCAGAATGTCACTAAAGATCAACACCGTGTAGAACGTGTTGAACGAGCTGAGATAACTTCCATTTTCAAAGAAGGACCAAACATCGAAAAGGCCGATGATAAGAAAGACGATCAATAGCATCACTGCGACCAACTTCTTAAAGTCTATAAATTGTTGATGTTCTTCCTGACTCTCCGTCAGTCTTATCCGTTTCTGTGTCCGGTAGTATACTCCTATGACAATGAAGATGGCTAAACTTCCAAAGGCATCAGCGACCATCTTGAGCACAGGCCCATCGAGATTATTCCAGATCACAGGCTCTTCAAAATGACTAAATTCCTTAAAAGCCGATCTAATCAGGATTAGGGATAGGATCTCTAATTGCTTACCTACAGATACCCCCACTGAATTCGGCAACACAAAGATCAGCGCCAATAATTCAGTCAATAGCAATAAGGTGAAGGCTAGCTCCACAGCAAAGAAATGATTATGAATACTGTTTTCGAAGGGAAGCCAGTGCCGCACGGCCAATTCCGCAATGATCAAGCCAGCTAGGAAGGCATAAACCAGTAAGCGGCTGATGGTCTCATGGGTATGATGCCGTTTCCAGTATACATCCAATTGATCATATACCCGACTAGCGATAGGTAGTACAAATTTTGACAGCATAAATAGGGTAGGAGCAATAGAATTAAAACTATCCTTCTTCGGCAAATCTATTTAGTTGCAACTTCCTCTTCTTGATCAAAATGCACCCGATGAATCAATAACTCAGTTCCTTTGACCACATTGTTATTGGGCTTGCCGCAGCTGGAACAGGCAAATTTGTAGTTTTCAATAGTCGACTGAGTCTCACAATCCGGGCAAAAGATTTCTATCGGTATGAGTTCGATATTAAGTCTGACGGTCTGGTATTTTTCCTCGGCTGTAGTAACAGCTTCAAAGGCATTTTGCATCAAGATCGGTTCGACATTAGCCAGCAATCCGATCTTCATATCAATAGCTGTCATAGTTCCCAGGTCGTCCTTGGAAAACTCAGATTCGAGTGTAGCGAATATGTTTCTTACCAGTGAAATCTCATGCATAAGTAAATTCCTTTGCGTGCTATAGGACAACCGTAGCCCTTAGTTTTTCTAAAAGTGCCAAGTGCTTATTGGCTTCCGCAATCATTTCCTCATGATCAACCAATGTTTTCACTTCTTCGGCCTTCATCAACATATCCTGAAAACGCTGTTCATTGAAAGAATCGGGATCGTTTCCGACATCCCAGCTAGCCTCCAAGAAATTTAAAAGGGTAATCGCCCTTTCGTAAGGGTGCGCTTTGGTGCGAACATCCAATGCTTCCTGGTAGTAGAAGAGTGCTTTCTCGTGATTATCAGTAAGGACGGCAGGCGGGAATTTGGTGAAAGCGTTGCCATAATTGTTGCAGATCATCCCATATTGATAGGGGTATCTCTCTTTGGTAAAAAACCGTAGGGCCTCATCAAAAGAAGACACGGCAATCCCTGCCCAAATGCTCTTCTTTTTCTGCTCTGATGGCATATCGCTGTACAAGACGGCAAGATTATGATGGATATCAGCGAAGACGTCGGGCGCTACTTCTTTCCGGAATACCTTTAAAGCTTCTTGATAACTTTCAATCGCCGGCTTATAGAATTGTGGATTTCCATTTTGAGCCCAGGTATAGAGGAGCGTTCCTTTCCGGTATTGAGCATTTCCCGCTAATTCCGCTAGCCCCTCTTCGGTAAAGATCTTAATAGCTCTAGTGGAATAGCCCAAAGACTCTGAATAACTCTCAGAAATATTAGCAATATGGGCCGCATCTAGCAACAGTAAGCCCGTTTCCGCTTTTCGCTCTGATTTTTCATAGGATTGCAATACTTCCCAGAGTGTAGACTTAAGTTTTTCTAATAATTCTAGATCATAAGGCACTGTCAACTGTTGCATCCAAGACTGACACAAGGTATGTTGCCACTCTATCTTCGCCTCTCTTGACAAATGCTCAGGGTTGACTTTTTCTAGGAGTTCCGTAGCCTTATCTGCATGTTGCAAATCAATCAGTAAAAGGGCCAACTGTCGAGAGGAAAAGGCATGGTAATCTTCGTTGGGAGCACTTTTAAGTGCCTCCTCATAAAAGTAGACCGTTTTCTCCAAGTCGAAATTGTCCGATGTAGCCGCATAATGCCGAAGAATGGCATTGTTGTGCATTAGCCGATACTCCTCGAAAGGAGAGTAATGGGAGGTCAGTTCATTAGGGTCAACCGGGATACCTTGTTGTAGCCGATTGATAAAATCTAATTCCTTAAACAGGGAAGGATTGGCTTCTTGGAGATAATAATAAGCCTTCTCGTAATTATTGAGCTTAGCAAACAGGATGCCCAGTAGGTTAGCTTCTGTAAGTGCTATTTCTTCTGGTAATAGAAAGGGTGGTTGGAAATTAAGCCAATCCAAAGGAAAAGCAATCTCGCCATTCTTGATCAGCACGGAATGAGCACTAGGAATGGGGCGATTTTCCAACAGATCTAGCACGCTTACCAGCTCATGTAAACGCTCTTCTTTATGGATAATTGCCTGGATTTGTTCATGAAAGTCAGTTGTCGCAAATATGGATAACATCTCTGTTTGTTTTTAAAGTTCCTCTCGCATCTTTCCGGATGCCGCGTTGTAAAATACGGGCAAAGGTTTTAGCCTTTTTCTCTGAGTTGTAGATATCGATCTTTCTACAAATGAGTTTGAATGGATTTTCGATCGCGATGTAAATCATGGTTAAATGCCATAAGCCTTTCCGCTCCAAAAGCTGATATTGAACCTCTGTATTCATCAGCCATTTATCCTCTATTAATAACTTGAAATCTTCTCGTTTCCCAAGAAAATCTGTGCGGCCATAGAAGGGGATATTTGGAGAAATATACATACAGACCGGATTATAGTGTCACATTCAATAGGCTTAATTCTTTCTGGTTACGGTAGGCTAAAACTCGATCTGTGTGATCGATTTCATGATCAATTAGTAATTCGTGCAGGGCAATGGTTTTGTCTCCCTTGGCATTGCGCCCTTTCAGCATATGCTGTTTGGCTTTATGCAGTTGCTTAAACAATTCATCACTCTCTGGTGCTACTAGCAAGGTCCTTCGATCCGGATAGTAGACTACATTCGCGTTGAGAGCATCTCCAAAGATCTCAGCTGCGATCTCGTGATCAATGACGAGGTGAGATGATTTCAATTGCACCTTACCCTCTAGGCTAGCGCCCGTCCTTAAACCTTGCTGCATCTTTTGTGGTGGAATAAACATCGGTCAAGCTTTTAATTCTTGTAATAGCAATTCCACTACTTTATTACCTCCAACTTTGGCTTCCTCAGTCATTCCGACATTAAATTTAGTGCTGTCTATCGCAATCAAATAAACCACAATATCTTCTGGATAAGCATCGCCTAACATCTTTTTGGCATAAGAAAGAGCTTGACTCCATTTCAAACTGTGTAGAAAGACTAGCGGATCATCTTCTATCTCCGCCTCAACGGCAGATGCGGGTAATTTATAGGCAGTTCCTACCGGTTCTCCAGTGTTAACCACTGCGTCCACAAGAATGATGCGATCATGCCCCTTGAGTTGAAAAAGCACTTCAAAAGCGGAAGTTCCCATATCAAATAGGCTAACGTTCTCAACTTCACCGATTTGCTTCTTGAGTTCATCAATCACATAAATTCCGACCCCATCATCGGCCCGTACCGGATTTCCAAACCCTAATACCGCTGTTTTCTTAGTCATGGTGCTGTTTACCGTAGTCATTCCCTCAATTTACGGATTCTAAAAAAGAAACCCGCCAAATAGAATTGACGGGTTTATGTAAGCTAAGAATATTCGAATTTACAATTTGAATTTTGCCAACTCCTTGCCCGTCTTGTTGTCATGCGCATGAACGGTACAAACCAAGCAAGAATCGAAGGAGCGAGCTACCATACCTACTTCTACCGGATCGTGTGGATCCTCAATCTCTGTTCCTTCTAGTGCGGATTCAATCGGTCCTGCTTTTCCTTCGCTATCGTTAGGACCAACATTCCAAGTCGTCGGCGCAATGATCTGGTAATTCTCGATCACACCATTCTTGATCTTGATCCAGTGTGCCAAGGCTCCTCTAGCAGCCTCCGTTGCACCCCAACCAATACCATCTCTTTCGGTAGGTTTGATGTAAAATTCGTCATCAAGCCGAACTTGGCTTAACCAGTCATTTATTAAAGTATAAATCCTAGGTGCTTCGTGTACGCGAGCCAGCACTCTGGTGAATACAGATGGGCCCATCTTCTCCATGATATCCCCGAATAAGGGATCTTGGATCTGGTGAGCTGCATTAGCTGGATTGGCGTTCATAATTACACGAGCCAATGGTCCAGTCTCAGCCGCGTGCCCCATAAATCGAGGCGCTTTCGCCCAGCTGTATTTATCATTGAAATCAGAGTTCTCCAATGTTCTGGAATCTGTAGAGGCCATCGGAGCTGGTTCATCAAATGGGTGTAGGGCATCCGCCTGGTTCATGTACCAAGCATGCTTCACGTGCTCGGCTACTTGCATGTGATCTGCAGCATGGTAGTTTTTACCATCCCAGAATCCGGAAGAGCTGATCACTGCTGGATTTCGAGCTTCAATGGTCGGCTTATTGTACATGTCCTTGTGTAGATAAGTGCCCCATGCAAGGAATTTACCTACACCTTGACCGAATTTATCCAAACCAAATTCAATTCCAGCGCGCAATAGTAGTCCCAGATCACTGTTAAAATGAGATTCATTTTCATTCAACCACTCCATCATATCATCCCAAGACTTGATCTGCATGTAGCGCTCGATGGAACAACCCAACCAGACAGGCTCCAGCCAATCATTACGGAATTGATTCATGATGGCATGTGCCCGCGTAATATCCTTCAAGGTGGGAGCACACATCACACCACCCGGTACCATATAGCTAGAGTGCGGCCACTGTCCACCAAATAGCGCATATACTTCGACCGGACGACCCGAAGCGGTAACTCCCGTTTGGAAGGAAGTTCCCACGTAAGCAGCCCATCTTTTAACCACCTCCTGATAAAGCGGCTTGTTGGCGAATTTCTTGTTGGCCATATCGGTAGCAAAAATGGCATAAAACCATCTTGGAATACTTTGAATAGTTTCGGCTGCTTGACCGATGGCTCTTAGTAGAAGTGCATTGGGAGACAAGGTCGTTTGCCAGGCCACGTCCAAGGCTGAAGAGGCGCAATAGAGGTGAGAACCTCCACAGATTCCACAAGCCCTAGGTGTCACGATTAAGCCTGATTGTGGATCTTTACCTTGTAATATTTTTTCAAAACCGCGAAACATAGCCGCTTGGGTATGTGCTCTAGTCACCACCCCATTTTCCATGTAAACCTTCACGTCCAGATCCCCTTCAACCCGGCCTACTGGAGATATATTTAATTCTTTTAAAGACATTTTTCTTCGTTTTTGAATGTTGCAAATTTATCAGTACGCCTCGTTTATTTCGAATTACCATAGTTCTTGGCAGAATCAGGCGATCCCAATACCTTACCCACACCAGCTTTGAAATAGTAGAATAGCTTAGGCTCACCAGGAGGTGTCTCTTGAGGCAAGAATCCTAAATATTTCATGGTTTTAAAGACAGATCCTTTCTTCAGATCATGGTGGGGGAAACCGGGTTCGGTACATCCCAAGCAGGGGTGATTAGCCCTGGTCTTACTGGAATGTCGATTCCATAGGATGCGATTACAACTTGCTCGAGTCATTGGTCCTCTACAACCTACTTCATAAAATAAGCAACCACCACGCTTACCAAAGTGGCCATCTACCTTTTCACTAAAAGCTACCGCATTAGGGCAGCCATTCTGAACGAAGTCCGTGAAAAACGTTTTTGGACGATGATATTCGTCGATCAAAACATCTCCAATCCTTCCCGTGGAAATAGCTACCAGGATTTGCGTGATCCAGTCAGGATGTGCTATTAATCACTGGCAATCCACCTTTAGATACGAAATCCGCACCAAGGAATCCTCCTTTTTCCTTCTTGTGAAATTGGAATCCAGTAGATTCGCTAGGATTAGGCGGAACTGCCGGAATACCGCCCCAGGTAGCGCAGTCTCCAACTGCCACGACAAACTGAGCCACTTCGGATAATTCCTTGATCCAATCCTGCATAGGCCGATCCGCGAAGTAGTTCATTTTACCCGTTCCATTAGGCCCCTGTACTACCGAACCTTCAAAAACAAAAATATCTAATTGGGTTTTGCCAGAAATACAATCGTTCAGCAGGTCGCTTACTTGATGTCCAATTTCTAGGCCTACGGTTGGGTGCCACAAGATGTTAATTCCGAAGTCTACAATTAGTTCCACAACTGTAGGTTCCTCTGCATTGAGAAAGGACATCGTGTTACCACTGCATGCCCCACCCTGTAGCCATAATACATTAGCCATGATGAAAGGATGTTTTTGTTTGTCTATAATGTTTCGATCCCGTCTGAGAAACAGAAATCTTGTTCTACAAAATAGTAGGTTGTCCAAATATAATAACTTGGACTTAATTAGAAAAGGTTTTCTAATTTTTTTAATTAAATACCTAACTTATTGAAAGCCTATTCTAATCTAGACTTGTTCTAGATAAGGGATATGCATAGGCAAATTCTCCGTTTTAGGTCTTCAGATAATGGGAAAAATAGGGTAGGGGTATTACTTAGAAAGGTCTCTCTTCTTTGCGTTCTTGAAGGGAGTATGTAGGGCTGTCTTGAAGTAATGTCCAATTTTACTTTCTCCCTCAGGTACTTCCTTTACAAAGTGCCCAAGGTACTTCATCGTCTTAAAGACGCTTCCTTTCTTTAGATCATGATGTGGGAAGCCTGGTTCTGTACAGCCCAGACAGGGGTGATTAGCTCTGGTTTTAGAAGAGGTTCGATTCCACAGGATTCGATTGCAGGAGGCTCGGGTCATAGGTCCGCGACATCCGACCTCATAAAAGAGACACCCTCCTCTTTTACCAAATCGACCTTCTACTCGATCAGCAAAGGAAGTCGCATTGGTGCAGCCTGTTTGTACAAAATCTGTAAAGAAAGTCTTAGGCCGATGATAGTCATCCAGCAAGACATCTCCCATACGGCCATTTGCGATGGCTACCAAAATTTGAGTCATCCAATCGGGATGCGCCGGACAACCGGGAATATTAATGACAGGGAAACCGCTTTTTGATTTAAAATCTTGACCCAAGAAACCGCCTTTCTCTTTTTTATGGAATTGCATGCCGGTGGATTCCGACGGATTTGGAGGTACAGCCATGATTCCACCCCAGGTGGCACAATCTCCGATGGCAACCACATACTGCGCCACTTTTGCTAACTCTACCACCCAGTCTTTAGTAGGGCGGCCGGCAAAGAAATTCATATTGCCGCTGCCATTATAGCCTTGGATCACGGAGCCTTCAAATACAAAGATGTCCAGCGGTACTTCCCCGGAAAGCGCCTCATTCAGCACTTCATTTACTTGCTCCCCGATTTCCAAACCGATCGAGGGGTGATAGAGGATACGAATACCAAAATCCGTCACCAATTCAATAACCGACGGTTGCTCGGCATTGAGAAAGGACATGGTATTGCCGCTACATGCTCCCCCCTTTAACCAGATCAGGTTAGTCATAGGCATTAGTATTGAGGATTCTCCAGCTCTCTTGGATCAATCAAAGTGCACAGCAGAATAGCTTGCCTTAAAGGTATACTTAATTGCGAGAAAAAGTACTATTGGAACTTAGGTCTTGTTAGAAAGGGTTAAGCTTGGCAGGGGCAGAAGTCAGCTTAGCTTCCGGCTGAACGTTGTTTCAGCAAAGGTCGAATCAGTTGTTCGAATTCCGCTTGGCCTTGATCCGTAAAGTAGGGATACACCTGGTTCCAGATCATTTGCTTAAACTCCAAGACATTCATCGAAGCTTCCGAACCACGAATTAGATTTTGTGGAACCCAGAATGTAATTAGAACCCAAATAGCTTCAGCAATTTCATTGTAAAGGCCAGCACGTGGCTCTTCTAGAATCAGTCCCCGGCTCTGGTTGAAGGCAAATCTTTTATGGATCTGACTGATCATCTTACAGACTTGCACTTGACGTTTTGAATGCATTTCTGGATACTGCCGCTGTATTTCGAGCATGTCTAGAAAATAGAACGGATACTTCTGAATAAATGAATAGTACTTTGAAAGCTGATTGTCAAAGTCTATTAAATTGGGGAAAATACGGTAGGTGGAAAGAATCTCGGCGGCTTCTTCAAACAGATCTTCGTCGACCGCCTCAATAATTGCCTCCTTATTTCGGAAGTGATACGCCAGGTTTCCCGGGCTGATGCCGATTTCGTTCGCAATTTGCTGCAGACGTACGTTGGCCAATCCATTCTCATTGAATAGACGAATGGAAGCCTTTATAATTTTTTGCTTCGTATTTAAGTCCGCCATCAGATAGGTGATATTTTATTTCTGTCAAAGCCGGGAAAAAGTTTTACAAGAAACAAGTTTTAAGTCTTCAGCCTTTCCCGGCCTCCTTATCAGTCAGTTCTTTAAACAAAAGATCAGTACTTAACTGTAACAAAAGCCAAAATCATCTAGATTGACCTTTAGTGTCCCGCGTTGATCTTTTGCTGCCAATCGTCTCATGTACCAAGCACTCATTTCGGCTTTATCCTTGGATGCATACCTCGCAATTACTCTTTTGATCAGCTTTTGTGGCTGCAAGTGATGAGCAAAAACCAGGTGAATCTCCCACATCCCATCTCGCTTAACAACGTTTTCAATTACAGCTGTATCCCTCAACCACCAATCATCAGAAAGGAACTCCATATCAGTCTGATAACCTGCCTTTTCTACAAAATGCTGATTATTCAGTAGATTAAGTAGCTCATCATAGCTGCCGTCATCTAGGTAAAATTCGTTCATTAATTCATTGAATTAGAAAGCAATACCTAATTATTTGAATTGCAAATCTACAGAATTTGGGACAGGTCTAAAAGTAAAAGTCGTAAGGCATTTGCAGCATTTGTCCATATTCCAGCCTACCCATGTCTGTAAAGTAGGGGATAAACAGGTTCCAAACAGCAAGGCGGTAGGAGTGCACCGTAGCGGTTTGACTGGTCCTAATAGAGTGCTGGGTTAACCACAGATCCAAGGTCATCCAAAGTTGTTCTGCCAACTGTGAATACACACCATCCAAGGATTCTTCGATCAATGCTCCTCGCGATACATTGAAATCTATGATGACCTTCAACTGAGCAATCTGTGAGTCTATCCGCTGCTGGTGCGTCTCACCAATAGAGGGATAGGCTCTCATAATCTCCAGTGTATCCAAATAGAAGAAAATATAAGCTTGTTGTAGCTGGAACGTGTGATGAATGAGCCGGTCGATATTATCGAATAAAGGCACGATTCGGTATTCAGCCAACAGATGATCCTGCTGCTTGGCTAACTCGCCATATAAGGCTAACAAGATCGCTTCCTTATTCTTGTAATGGTAAGCTAGATTCCCAACGCTGACAAATGCCTCATCGGCAATATGCTGTAGTCTAACATTAACTATCCCGTCTTTATTGAATAGCTTCAGGGCCGCAGTCAATATTTTTTGCTTGGTACTACTCATACTTCTGACTCTATCTCATCATTTACCAAAGGGCAGTTACGTTAGTCCAATACTTCAAAGGAAAAAGTTAAGCCAGCATTCGCCTCCAAACGCGTCAGTAGCGGTTCACCGATGGCTACGGCTGGGGTAAGTACACCCGCCACCTCCGGCGTCTTATCTTGAGCCAACGCAATAGCTGCCTCTGCCAACATTTTGCTAGTGGAGCCATAGCCCGGATCCCGGTCCCCAGTCACCTTACCGAGAGCCATCGAATCATCGTCCAGGGTCACAAAGAAGCGAAGATTATAGAAGCCAGCTTCCCGCTTAGCTGCGTTAGGACCTTCGCCAGGGCTGGGCAGTACGCGATCTACTAGACCTTTCATCATCGAACCAGGTTTCGCCATCATCAGCACCCCCAGGGTAGCGGCATTGCCATAGGCTTTCAATCGCCCCCCCATGCCATCGCCACTCATGACGGCCTCATCGTACCTGAAGTCCTTGCCATAAGGAAACCCTGCCAAAGCATTGCTCCGCCGTACCACTTTGGTATTTATCCCTGCCATGATGAAGGGATAAATCCAGGACTTAGCCGTTTTATCATAGATAACGCTTTGTAGATCTGGTTTATCCGGGCCTTGTTGTTCTCCTTCCGGATTGAGACTGTAGGGATTCATCAAGACTCCATATAACTTCTTGTTAGCCTGGGCTTTTTCCAAGGTATCATTAAGGGAGGCGTAAGTACCTCCACTCATCTCCCCTTTAAAAGCACGCACGCGCATTTTGATCCGCTTAGCTGGTTTGCCCGTCTTAGCCATGGCCTCCCGCTGCATATAAAACACGCCCATGTCAGATGGAATAGAATCAAAACCACAAGTGTGCACGATCTTGGTCCCATTGGCTTTAGCAGCTTCATGATATTCGTCGATCATCTGACGCATCCACAAAACTTCTCCAGCTAGGTCACAGTAGTGTGTTTGATGAGCAACGCAGGCTGCTACCAACTTTGATCCATACTTCCCATAAGGACCTACCGTTGTAGCAATCACTTTAGCTTGCTTTACCATCGCAACCAAGCTTTCCTCATCCTGGCTATCCGCCGTGATCAAAGGAATGGTATCATCAGCCACCTCTGCCCGCACTTTTTCCAACTTAGATTGATTCCGTCCAGCCATAGCCCAACGGACAATATCCTGACCACCGTACTGTTGATAAATATATTCGGCTACCAATCTTCCGGTAAAGCCGGTTGCTCCCCATACAATTACATCAAATTCTCTTTTATCGCTCATAATCATTTAGTTCAATTTGTTGAAGGCTCTATTTATTTCTGGATACAGAAAGATAGCCTTTTTTATTTGCTTTTAATCGTTGAAAAAGTAAGTACTCAAAACCTTAAAGTAGCACTACATCAAAACACCTCCTTTTGCCTGAATACCAGGAGGAAGATCATTTTCACCTAACATCTCTCGCAGGTCAATTTCTATGACCCTGCAGAGTGATAACATCGGGATATCATTGGCCATCCCTTGGAAAGGATTCTCCGAATAGTCTCCAGTGACTTCCATCATCACGTACACCCATCCAATTAGTGCCGTTATCAAGATGGAGGTCCAGAAGCCCCACTCACCTAGCTTCATCAGCTCTGGAATCATGCTGAAAGGCAACAACAAGATAAAGATGCCTACAAAATATCTACTGATGTTCGCGTATTGGCGGGGAAGAGGAAACTTCTTGATCCTTTCGCATTTCCCTTGATGAACATAGAAGTCATACAGGGCCTTACTCATTTCCATATGTCGGAAGTCATCGATCAATCCCGCTGCTCGGAGGTCCGAAAGTTCTCGAGACTGCTCATTGATAATTTGAGTAGCCGTATTGACATTTGCTACTAAACGATCATGTTCTTGAGGTGGCAAATAGTGCTTCAGCTCCGTTTTTGTCACTTCATCTGCGACCAGGCCCACCCCAAATTTTTCTTGATAGTACTTGGCCGTTTTCCCCATTAAACCGCCTTGGTTGGCATGTTCCCAATTCGTAACCACTAACAACTGACTGCGCAAGGCATATAACCAAGCGATATGGCGATAGATCAAACGCTCCTTGATCCCATGTAGTTCAGACTCCGTCTTCGCCTGCTTGGCAAATTGGTTATTGACAAAACCATCCACATACATCCCCCAGGCTCGACTGCTGTTTACAATAGCTCCCCAGATTTTACGCGCTTCCCACATGCGGTCATAGGCACTATTGTTTTTGAAGCCTACATAAAAAGCGACCGCCGTACCAATGACAGAAATAGGCAACCAGGGAATATTGAAATTGATGAATTCAAACCGATACGCAAGGGCAAGGACAGCCGATCCTCCCAGCAACCATACGATATGGTGTCCGGACCAGCGGAGCAGCTTCCAAATACTGATATTCTTAGTAACAATCATGTGGCTGTGATTTTAGCTTATACTACAATGTCGAAGCAGCAGGCAAGTGATCTCTTGACCAACTGCCAAAAAAGAAAGGACAACAATCGAGGAAATTCTACTTTCAAGTATAGCACTTTTGTGGTATTTTAAATGAGTAAAACAGCATTTTACCCAATTTGATTTGTTGGAAGAACAGAAAGCCAGTAATTTTCCAGTACGATTACACTAGCTCGAGTGTGTTAAACCCTGCCACAATCTGCCAGTTGCGAGCTTCACCTTTTGCTGTTCACTGCTTAATTACCAACTAGATTTTTTTGATCAGAGGTACTCCCTCAGTACAAGCCTAAACATGATAAACAAGAACACCACCTTTTCTTTCGATCGAAATCCATTGCCGCTTTTACTCGATTATGAACTTGCAAGTAAGTATTTCGCAATTTAGCTGGACGGATCGGATATAAGATGAAGGGTCAACAAACACCACATCATACAGAGCTCCCGCATTATCCCAATACCTTTATTGGCAGATCTCATCATATCCAGGCTATCCTAGCCAGACTCCAAGAAAACAATACCCAACTTATTACGCTACTAGGTCCTGGAGGTATCGGCAAAACTCGTTTGGCGCTCAAAGTAGCGGAACAAGCCGAATCGGTATTTTCCGATGGTATGCTATTCGTTCCTTTGGATACCGTGGAGGATTCTAGTCTCTTGGGGTTCTACATTGCCCAACACTTAGGCATCAAGTCACAAGCGAAACAGAACTGGCTAGCAGAGGTTGTGGCTAAGCTACAAGGGAGGGAGATGTTGCTCATCTTGGATAATTTGGAACAGATCATTGAATCCGCTTTGCAGATTGATCAACTCATTAAGAATTGTCCCGGAATCAAAGTTTTAGTGACCAGTAGAATCGTACTTAATCTTTCTTATGAAATAGAATATCCTTTGGATGGCCTAGGTCGACCCAATGTAAAGCTCTATCCTGGGCCGTCGGACCTACTCAAGTTCGATGCCATCCAATTATTTGTGCAAAAAGCTCAAGCCTCCAAGCCGAACTTCCAATTGACGGAGGAAAATGCTCGATCTATCGTGGAAATCTGTCAAAGATTAGACGGCTTACCGCTACCCATAGAACTGGCCGCAGCCAGGATCAAACTCTTCCCACCGGAAGCCATTCTTCAGCGTTTAGGACAAAGCCTTCAGCTACTCAAGACAAAATCTAGAGACGTCATTCCTCGTCACCAAACGATCCAGAATACGATTCAATGGAGTTATGACTTACTTGCCCCTGAAGAGCAGCAGTTATTTCAACAACTTTCCTTCTTTAGATCAGGCTTTAACCTAAATACCTTAGCTGCACTCTACCCAGACCTAGATGTAGTTGACCTGATAGAATCCTTCATCAGTAAGAGCTTAATCGTAACGGTGGAAGGGGTGGGAGAGGAAGCCCGCTTTAGAATGCTAAAACTCATTCGTGACTATGGGCTCCAATTATTGGCTGAGCAGACTCAGACTCAGCACTTTTTCCAGTGCTATGCTGAATTTTTTGCTCAGGTCGTGATGGAAGGAAAAAAACTAGCAGCAGGGCCAGATTATCAAGAGTGGATTGAGGCAGTAGGAGCAGAATATGAAGATGTGATGGCCGCACTTAACTGGCTGAGTGATCATGATCCGAGAACTGCCGTAAAAACGGGTACCGTCCTGTGGCGTTTCCACCTGCATCGAGGTTTTTTGGAGGAAGGCATACAAATGATCCATTCCTTACTCCGTTTGCCCATCGAGGAGGAACTAGACCGGGCTCACCTACTCGAGGGTGCAGGGTTGCTAGCACAAAATCGAGGCAATTATCAACAAGCTAAAGACTTCTTTAAAGAAGGATTAGAATATTGGAAAAAATCGAAGGATCAGGGGCAAATTGCCAAGGCCCTTAATAATTTAGGCTGGTCAGAGTGGCGACTAGGAAATTATGGACATAGTCGCTCTTACTCAGAGAATGCCCTGGACATCGCCAAAATTTTGGAGGATCGACAGGGGCAGGCTAAGTCTATGAATAATTTGGCCTGGACGTATATGAATGAGGGGCGCTATGAAAAGGTAGAAGAACTACAACGAGAAATCCTGAGTATACAACGGCAGCAAAACTCAAAACGCGGCATTGCCTTCGCACAAACCAATTTGGGTTGGGCCTTATTTAGGATGGGAAAAATGGAAGAAGCCATTCCGATGGTGGAAGAAGCAGTGGCATTATTTGATGAACTAGAGCATCAGCAGCTAAAGTCCTTCTCCAGAGCTATTCGCGCCGAGGGTTTATATCTGATACAAGAGTTGCCGGCTTCGATATCGCTGCTAGAAGAACAATGTCTTCCACAATTCCACGAAATTGGAGATGCCTGGGCGATCGGCTTTTGCAGCTTGCTGATGGGACGAATACATTTTGAGCAAAAAAACTATAGAGAAGCGGAGCAGTATTGGAATCAGGCGCTAGCCGTCTATCAACAGACTGAGGATCGCTATGGCAAAGCCGGGGTTTACATTCATCTATCCCGCTTACACTGGGTATTAAAACAAACTAAAACGGCTAGTCAAGAGCTTGATCAGGGAATTACCTTGGCCGCAGCGCTCGGTGCACTGCATTTGTTAAAAGAAGGGTATGAGGAATTGGCTAAACGCAGCTTCCAGCAAAGGGAATTTGCCCTATGCCTACAGCAGCTTTCGGTTGCTGATCATTACGCCCAAAGTCTAGGGGATTATCAATATGAGCTCTTTCGCGAGCTTACTGCCCCGCTGCTTAGTGTTGTGAAGACCCAAATTGGCACCAGTTTTCCCCGCCCTAGTAAGGGGATAGGACGACACTGGCAACAAGCAGATCGATTTCTGGCCACTCCTATTAAGGAGCAGGAATGGCGAGAAAGCATAACCCGATTATTAGGACCAGAAAAGCTAGTAACCAGCACGGGAGCAGCAGACCCTATGATAAGGCAATTGCGACAGCTCATCGAAGCGCATTTGACCGAGGTGAATTACTCCATTGCTGACCTTTGTCAAGAAATTGGCATCAGCCATTCACAATTGCATCGACGGCTACAAGCAGAAACTGGATTATCAATCAGTAAGTTTATTAGGAGTATAAGACTGGAGAAAGCCAAGGAACTACTAGAAGATCCCCAGATCCCAATAGCTGCCGTTGCTATTGATACCGGATTCAAAGATCCAGATTACTTCTATCGGGTATTTAAGCAGGCCTTTCAGATCACACCTGGTGCATTTCGTCGCCAATATCTTCAGCAGAAATAGCCCTCTAACTGGATATTCTTTCCAATCAACTGGACTGAGATTGCAATTACTGGACTGAGATTGCATGCCTCTTGTAGCTTCCGACCAAAGCGCTCATCTTTGAACTGAATCATTCAAAACCACCTAAAACCACCTTATGAATATGCCTATTGATATTAAGACTCCCGGCGTCCACCATATCGCCGTTAGAGTTACCGACATGTCTCGTTCTAAGTCCTTCTACATTGACAAATTAGGATTCAAAGCTGTTCTTGATCAGCCCGAGTTACTCATTTTCTTTGCCGGTACCACCGCTATAGCGATCAAAGGTCCAGAAGGCAAAGTAGCCCCAAATGACCAGTTCAACCCATTTCGAGTAGGTCTAGACCACATTGCTCTAGGCTGCGACAACCCAGAAGAGTTGAATCGCGTGGCTCAAGCACTGGCAGATCATCAGATCGAGAATACCGGCGTTAAGTTGGATGAAACCTTACAGAAGAACTACGTCGCCTTTAAAGATCCTGATCGAATCTCCTGGGAATTCTATTCCCTTTAGACACCCCTTATTTCACCTTCAAACAAAACACCTAAAAACATGAAATCTCTATCGCAATTGTGGCTCAATTGCCTGAGCCTGGTATGCATCAGTCTATTGTTCCAGGCATGTGGACCCACTTCTGAATCTACAGCTGAAGCCAGCCTAACGGAAAGCCCCGCAGCACCAGAAAACGTCGACAAGCTCTTAGATGGAGGCTGGTATCTCGTTGAAGGAACCTACGCAGGCCAAAAACGAGCGGAATCCAAGCCTTTCCAATTCAAACTCTTTGGAGATGGGCAGTTTGCTTTCCTTATGAAATCAGAAGGAGGAGCTTGGGACTACAGCTCCACCGGCAGTTACGAGATAGAGGGTGATATCTATCGAGAAACCTTTGAGTTTAGCACTAACTCCGCCTTCATGGGGGTGACTGCAGAATGGAAATTCGAATTGAAAGGGGATAGCTTATTTATCGAAGGCCCTACCAAAATCATCAATGCGGATGGACAGGAAGCTCCAGAACTAGCTGGGGGCTACAATACGATGCAAGAGGTTCGAGTAAGAGCCAACTAACAGAATATTCAAGATCATTACTTCACACATTTACCAAATTCACTAAAACCAAAAAATCATGAAAATTGCAAAAGCATTTTTGCTAATGGCATTGCTATGTCCCGTTATCAGTCAAGCGCAAGCTGCACAACCTAAGCTAAGCGAGGAAGAGGCCGCCATTATGGCCGTCATCACGGAACAAACCCGAGCCTATTTCGAACGAGACTACGAGGCTTGGCTCAATGCGCACGTGACCACCGATTACTACACCGAACATAAGTATTGGAATGGCTGGTCTGAAAAAGTTCGCACCACAAGAGGATGGAAAGCTCATGAGGCACAGGCCAAAAAACGCTTTGACCCCACAAAACCAAAGAGTAAGTGGAACGAAGCTCAATACATTCGTAGTGATATCAACATCCGCATTTCGAAATCCGGGGACATGGCTTGGGCTGCCTACTCCCAGAAAGCCGTGGATCCTGAAACCGGAGATATCGTGGGAGAATCCTACGAGACTCGCGTGATGGAAAAGCATGATGGGCAGTGGAAAATCGCTTATCTGGGCTATCACTACCTACCAAAGGAGAACCCTCCGGCACACAATTAATAGTGTCTAAAAGAATGGAGGGCCATAAACCGTCTTTTGGTCCTCCATTCCAAATAGCTTGTATGTCAAAGCCCAGAAGCGCCATACAAACTTTATATTTGGGCCAAAGTTCGAAAGAATGGAGGTCTTAAGCATAGCCGGCGTATTTCAAAGCTTATTTTTTGCGGTTTTCCTACTCAGCAAACAGGAAAACAAAAAGGCCAATATCCTTTTGGGTATTTGGCTTTTGTTTTTGGCGCTCTTTTTTGTGGAAATGTGGATCAACTCCTCAGCGACCTACTTAGCGCATCCGAACTTAATCGGCGCCTTCAGTGGTGTGACCTTTTTGTTTGGACCATTCTTACTGCTATACACGCTTTTTCTTGCCAATCATCAACGCCAATGGAGAGTCATTGATGTGCTGCATTTCCTCCCTTTTTTGTTGTACTATGGGTATTATTTCCTGTCCTTTTTTCCACTAGAGGAAACAGTCAAGCTAAACGCTATGGCTCAAATCATAAAAGGGGAAATCCCTTTGAATATTTTCGTTATCAGTTTCATCAAGGCTATCCATGGAATAGCTTACAGTGGATTCACCTTATTGTTTTTAGGCAGGTACAAATCGGCTATACAAGACAACTTTTCCAATACCGCCAAAATCAATTTGCAATGGCTAACCAAGTTATCCTATGGCTTCCTGGCCATCTATACCTTGGCATTCATTGTACAAATTACCAGCCTATTTGGTCAGTATATTGGAGAAGGACCAATTGGACTTTTGAGCGTACTCTTGATATTCATGGTTGCATTCTTGGGATTGCGACAAGGAGCCTTATTCAATGAAGCAAACAGTGGATCAGAGCAGGAAGAACACGTCTTGAAGGTAAAATATCTCCATTCTCGCATGGATGAAAGGGATATCGATCAACTTAAAAACCGATTGATCAAAGTCTTCGAATCCGAGAAGCCATACTTAGACCCGGAATTCAGGTTATCGGAATTGGCCCTGAAAATGAATATTCACGCCAACGAACTATCTCAGGTTATTAATGAAGGTTTTGGCCAGAACTTCTATACATTGGTGAATTCGTACCGTATTGAAGAAGTAAAGAGAAACATTCAAGACCAACAAAACAATAATCTTACCTTACTGGCCATCGGCTTGCAATCGGGTTTTAACTCTAAAACTACCTTCAATACGGTCTTTAAGAAGATGACTGGTCTAACCCCTTCTCAATTCAAAAAACAAGTAGATTCCCTTACCGCCTGATGTTTTTCCTAAGAGTTTAAAGAGTTCGGATTATCACCGAACGATTAAAAAAGGTTCCAACTGACCTATCTGAACGCTTGTCTTTCCACAACCCCGAATCTTCGTGCTGTCAATGTGCATCAATAAAAAATATAGCATGAAGAAATCACCCGTATCCTACATTTGCCTGATGATCCTAGCTTTATGGTCGTGCGAAACCGAAGACATTGATCAACCCGGATGGTTAGTCCCTATGACGGCGGAAGAGGATCCCCATTTACCTAGCCTCATGTTCAATGGTTCTCCCCTACACCTCGAAACTTTTGGTAAGCTAGAAAATCCGATTCTCATCTTCCTACATGGAGGTCCAGGCAGTGATTATCGAGCCATGATCAGCGAACGATATGTGGAGAATGTTTCGCGTTATCCGGATCAACGGAACATCGCAAAAGGTGGACTCTCTCGGCTACAAGATCAGTTCTTCTGTATCTTCTATGATCGACGAGGGAGTGGACTCTCCCCTCGATTTGAAGAAGATCAACTACACTTTCAAGACCAAATTGATGATCTCGATGCCGTGATCACGTATTTCTTGGAACAGAAGCGGGCGCAAACTGGTAGTACGGAAACGAAGGTCAGCCTCTTTGGACTTTCATTCGGTGGCTACGTCGCAACGGCCTATACCAACCAATATCCAAATAAAATCAATAAGGTCGTGCTATAT
>CAJXPD010000163.1 GCA_913057785.1 uncultured Lewinella sp.
CCAATTGAGGCTCTTTTTGAGGAAAATAGCAGCGCTATGTGACGAAAAAAAGCCGAAAAGTGGGGAAAAAAGAGCCATAACAAAACCACATTGTTAAAGTCAAACAGCTTCTAAGGCATTGCCATGACAGTATCCACTTCTGCAAACCTTTAGACATGCGAACTTCAATTTTCAACATCCATTCAGGTTTTCTTTTCTTATTTAGTTTCCTACTCCTTATCAGCTGCAATAAAAGGGAAGACGATAATCCATCAGATGAATTAGAAGTAAAAATCTCAACCGTTACGATAAATGGCTTGAGCATAGAAGATGGGGCCACAGATATATCCATTGAGCCGGCCTTTACTATACTGTTTTCCCGGCCAGTTGACAACACCAAAACCGCCGCCGCAGTAAAGCTAACTAGGGGGACACAGGAACTGGGCAAAGCTGTAGGACTTACCGATGGGGGCTTGAAGTTGGTCGTAGTTCCCGCCGAAGAATTAGCTTATGCAACCCCTTATACCTTAAAAATCGAGGCGGGAGAGCTTGGGCCAGGTAGCGAACAATTGCTATCGCCTTTCGAGATTAATTTCACTACAGAAATGGAACCTGTCCCTGCTTTTTCCGCGGGTGATGGGAGTCTGGCAAGCCCATATTCGATCAACACTGCTCAAGAGCTAGACTTAGTTAGACATTTCCCTAACAATCACTATAGCCTAGGTCGGGATATCAATGCCCAGGATTTGATTGCTGGCGATCCATCTGGATGGTTACCGATTGGTACCATGGCAAGACCCTTCACGGGAACCTTTGAAGGCAATGGTTTCAGCATTACAGGCCTGATGGTGCAAAGGACCCTTCGCACTAACCAAGGCTTATTCGGTGTGCTGGCGGGCAATGGTGCCATCCGAAACTTGCATCTTGTGCAGGCTGATGTCACCGGAGGCTCCCCAATCGGAGCACTAGTCGGGCGGATCATCGAAGGGCAGATTGAATCGTGTTCTAGTACAGGAACCGTATCAGCTGTGGGTGATAGAGCTGGAGGACTTGTAGGTTCCTTAGAG
The DNA here is from genome assembly GCA_913057785.1 of uncultured Lewinella sp. Classification (GTDB taxonomy): domain Bacteria; phylum Bacteroidota; class Bacteroidia; order Chitinophagales; family Saprospiraceae; genus DT-111. The sequence continues at coordinate 1,047 of CAJXPD010000163.1, forward strand.
AAAGGAGCCATCACTCGATCTTTTTCCACTTCCAAAGTTGTAGGAGAAGGAGGTATGATTGGCGGCTTGGTAGGGGAAGTGGGCTTAGGTGCAGTGGAATTATCCTTCGCGACGGGCAGGGTGAGAGCTTTTAAGCCAGAGGCCGGAGGCCTAATCGGAGCTGTTCGAGAAAATAGTTTGATTAAGAATTGCTATGCCACGGGAGAAGTCATTGTATTGCGGGAAGGTGGTGGCCTGATTGGACATTTAGCAGGAACCGCCAATTCGAGTTATGCCACGGGAGCCATCACGATTGAAGATGAAAATGAGAATGGAGATTTTGTAGGTCATGCTATCGGGCAAAAAGTCATTTCCGGTAGTACGAACGCGATCTATTATCCAGCTGATCAGGTAATCAACTACAATGGCGCTAGCATGATCAATACCACAGGCACAGCGATAGACATTAACAGCCTATCGTGCTCTAATCCCAATATGGTTTTCCCCTTTCTAGATTTCACCTCAGTTTGGAATTGCAGCAGTAGCCGTAATTGGATCAGTTTGAGTTGGGAATAAAGAAATTACCTTCTTCGACAAATCCCGTACGATAATTGCCCACGGGATTTGTCGAAGCACTAGAAATTATTGGCCTGACCAACCGGGCAGAGCTGGGCTTACTGGCCACCTAATGCCAGCTTTCTTCAAATTTCCTTGTAGGTCTCCTAGATTCTTATCAATGCTTTTTAGTTTTTGGTGAACGTCACTAAAAGCATCCTTGACTATTTGGTAGTTCTCGCGATGTGTTTCAGTCGGGCCCGAGGAATTGTATTGGCTGCGTAAGGCTCTACGCAAGCGGCCAAGTAGGCCTGCTTGTACAAATTCCGCTCGGCTTGACCGAGTTTGATCTCCATCAAATTCTAGTACCAAGTCCTGCAATTGCACCTCTAGACTACGAAGTACTTTCAGGTAATTAGCCGCCTCTGTCGTCGACAATACTTGACGTTTGATGGTTTCGATATTTTCTATTTGAGCCTCCATGTATCTAGAACTAGCTTGTAAGACGGATTGCAGTTCACCTGCTTCCTCGAAATAAGCTTGGACCGCCGCTGGATCTTTTGCAGCCATGGTTGCCATGCCCAGGGGTTTTACTTGAAAGCGTTGTGGTTTACCGATGGTTTCAAAATCACCATCTTGATAGATAGACAAGCCTACGGTATATTCTCCTTCTATCACCATGGGCCCACCCCTACGGCTGTTGGCAGATAGCGGATAACGTAAATCCCAGGCTACTCGATGGAAACCAGCTGAGCCAGGGCCTTGTAAGGTGCGCACGATTTCTCCAGTGCTATTTCGAATGGTCAATAGTACAAAAGGGGCTTCAGCAATATCCTCAGCACGCAAGGTCTCCCAACTGGGGAATTCCATAGTGCCTGTTTCCTTAAGACTTTTACTTTCTGCTGCCCTCCTTTCCTGCTTAGCCGTCTTTAGCCCTTCCTTGAGGTGGTAGGTAAATACTGCCCCATTGGGAGGATTAGGCGCAGTGAACAAAGCATCTCCTAAACTTCCCTTAGCACTACCGATTGGATTGGCTGGCGTAAAGGATCGTACATCTTTTACGCTAAACAGATGAGCCTGCGCGCTTAGTTGCCCCGCGCTCAATTGCCGTAAAACACTGTAATCATCGAAGATGAAAATGCCTCGCCCGAAGGAAGCAGCAACGAGGTCCTGCTCCCTTTCTTGTATTTCTAGATCTCTAATCGCAACCGTTGGTAGGCCTCCCTTCAACTGAATCCACTGCTTGCCTTCATCTATACTGAAGAACAAGCCAAATTCGGTGCCTAAGAAGAGTAAGCCAGCTTGCTCATGATCTTCTACAATGGTCCAAGTGATATGTCGATCTGGTAAGGATTGGGCTATATTCGTCCAGCTTCGCCCCAAATCTTTGGATTTCAGCGCATAAGGCTTAAAGTCCCCCGCTTTGTGATTATTGAATACGGCGAATAGCGTATTTCGATCGTGAGGGGAAAAGAAGGCATCAGAAACATAAGTACCATTAGGCACCCCTGGAAAACGATCTATCTTCCGCCAATTCCCACCGCCATCTTCACTAATCTGAATCAAACCATCATCTGTTCCCACTACTAGTAAGCCTTCCGATAACCTGGACTCTGCCAAAGCAACGATAGTACTCAAAGGGGAAGTAAAGACATTTTTCCAAACCGCTTCTGGGCCCCAGATTCGACCCATCACTTCCATCTGATTTCGGTCTAGGTTTCGGCTAAGGTCGCCACTGATCGGCGTCCAGCTTTCCGCGCGATCATCGGAACGGAACAAGCGTTGCGCCGCATAGTACAATCGGCTAGGCGAATGCGGGCTGATAATCAAGGGAGAATCCCAATGCCAACGCAGCGCATCCTCTCCTGGCTTCGCTTGTGGCTGTATATCTTGTCGCTCACCACTACGTTTATCATAACGTACGATACCGGCATACTGTGATTGGCTGTACAGAATGTTTGGATCAGTTGGGTCTACTCGGGTCTGGAAGCCATCGCCACCAGTCGTGATAAACCAATCGCTATTGCGAATGCCGTGAATATTATTGGTACGATTTGGGGCACCCAAGGTGGAATTGTCCTGTGTACCGCCATAGACATGGTAAAAGGGTTCCGCATTATCGATGCCTACTCGATAGAATTGAGTAAGCGGCAAATTAGCTACATGTTTCCAGCTATTGCCTTTGTCCCAGCTTTCGTACAAACCTCCATCACTCCCTACCATCAGATAATCAGGGTCGAGGGGATCAAACAACAAGGAGTGATTGTCCACATGTTTATTACGGGTATTTAATCGTTCAAAGCTGGCTCCTCCATCTTCCGTGAAGTGAATCATCATATCCATGACGTAGACCTTATCAAATTGGTGTGGATCAGGGTATATCTCACCATAATATTGAGGGTCAACAATAATATAGTCACTCTTCTTTTGCCAACTCTCTCCTTGGTCGCTGGATCTGAAAAAGCCACTTTTCCCTTCCTCTGCAGCAATATGAGCATAGATCACATCAGGCTGCTGAGGCGATATTCCCAAGGCTATTCGCCCCTTATCCCCTCCTGGCAGCCCACGACTTAACTTTTTCCAGTTCTTTCCTCCATCGACAGACTTAAAAATGGCCGATTCGGGGCCTCCCGCCACCAAAATTCCTACGTGTCTTCGACGTTGGTAAGAAGCGGCATATAGCACATCCGGATTTCTAGGATCTAGGATAACGTCTGTCACCCCCGTATTTTCACTAATGGCCAGCACCTGTTCCCAGCTTTCCCCACCATCCGTAGTTTTGTATAATCCGCGATCTCCCCCTGGCGCCCATAAGGGCCCTTGGGCAGCCACATAGACCACATCGGGGTCTCTCGGGTCAAGTAGAATCTTACCAATATGTTCCGATTGCTTTAATCCAACGTTCTTCCAGGAACGACCCGCATCTAAGCTTTTGTATACCCCATCACCATAGCCCGCACTTCTCTGGCTCGCATTCTCTCCCGTACCCAACCACAGTACATTGGGATTACCAGGATCAATGGCGATAGCTCCTGTCGTATAAGAATCGTATCGGTCAAAAATAGGCTTCCATGTGGTGGCATTATTAGTTGTTTTCCAGACCCCGCCAGAGGCCGTTGCCACGTACCAAGTGCTGGGGTTCTTAGGATCTTTTACCACATCGGCAATTCGGCCAGACATGAATGCCGGGCCAATACTGCGCATTTTCAATCCCGAAAATGTAGAGGTGTTAAACGGGTCTTGAGCTAGAAGGGTAAGTAGCGAAAATGCCGTAAAGAGAATGGCTAACCCTAGTTTTTGGCAAAGAAATGGCAAGTTGGTTATTCGTATCATTATGTATTGATTTAATAAGGAAAGGAGCAATCCTGGACATTAAGGAAAGAGATATTGCATACTTTGTCGGATGTGTTGTTCGAAAATAGATAGTATTTTAATTCTGACCCCATTTCCCTCCTATTTTCTTTCCAAGAATCATTGCATCTCCTCTTATCCCCCATAAAATCCCACTTACCCCATATTGCTTGTGCTACCATCGATTTTCCCCGTACTTAATCGCAGAATTGATTTAGCAATCACCCACATATACACCAACTCATTTCTTGATCACAACGACTAAAAAATCATGAGAACCTTAATATGCTTATTGCTCTTGTGGATACTCCCGACTGTTACATTTGCACAGCAAGATGTAGAATGGCCAAACTATGGCAATGACAAAGGAGGGCAACGCTGTGCCCCGATATCCCAGGTCACTCCCCAAAATGTACAGCAACTACAAGTCGCCTGGACCTTCAGAACCCAAGAAGATGCTCAATATGAAAAATCGCCTTGGCTTCGCAATAAGTCAGCATTCGAGGCTACTCCCATCATGATCGGACAAACCCTATACTTTAGCTCTCCCTCTAATCGAGTCTTTGCAGTGGAGGCCAAGAGCGGAAAACAACTGTGGGAGTTCAACCCAAGAGTAGACTTGAAAAACACCTCCTTTTCAGAGTTGACCAACCGAGGAGTAAGTTATTGGAAAGGAGAACGGAATGGCCGAATCCTAGAACGCATCGTTTTAGCTACCGTTGATGGCAGGCTATTCTCGCTTGACATCAAAACTGGGGAACCTGATCCTGCCTTCGGAGATCAAGGCTTCGTAGACTTGAAGGAAGGCGTAGGAAGAGTACAAGTAACTTCTGCTCCGGCTATCTATAATCACCTAATCATCACTGGATCTTCCATCGGAGACAATGGCAGAACCAATATGCCAAAGGGAGTCGTACGAGCCTACGACATCCATTCCGGCAAGCTAGTTTGGGACTTCGATCCCATCCCTCGTAAAACACCCAAAGATTCCTCCTGGCTCCACGATTCACACCTTCAAACCGGCGCAGCAAATGCCTGGTCCACGCTATCCGTCGATCAAGAAAACGGCATGGCGTTCATCCCTACCTCCTCCCCTAGCCCGGATTTTTACGGAGGCGAGCGGCTGGGTCGCAACGATATGGCTAATTCCCTGGTGGCCGTAGATGCCAAAACCGGAGCATACAAGTGGCATTTCCAGGTAGTGCATCATGATCTGTGGGATTATGATATCGCGGCTCAACCGGTATTATTTGATTTCAAAGGCGAGACTCCAGCCGTTGCTATTGGCACGAAAATGGGATTTATATACGTATTAAACCGGCTCACCGGCGAGCCCTTATTGCCCATCGAGGAGCGGCCTGTCCCTAAGACCCTGGTAAAAGGAGAGGTAAACCATCCTACTCAGCCCTTCCCCATTAAACCAGAACCACTGGGCCTACACAATCTAACGATCGACGATATCTGGGCACCTACTCCCGAAGCCAAGGCGGAAGCCCAAGCTAGATTCAAGCAGCTGAGATATGAAGGCATCTTCACGCCTCCTCATCTAGGGGAAGGTACCTTGGTAGCTCCGGGGAACATTGGCGGTATCAATTGGAGTGGCATGAGCTACGATCCGACTCGACGTATGCTGATTACAAACACCAATAATATGGCTCATGTGATCAGTCTATTTCCTCGGCATGATTACGACCTACAAGGTAAAGTTATTGGCGGCTGGGAAAACGACGACAACCGGATTCCGCCAGAGGTCACCGGCATGCATGGCACCCCCTACTTCATGACCCGAACTATCTTTGCCCATGAGGAGGAAGATGGATTTTGGGTACAAACCAAACCGCCATGGGGCACTTTAGTAGGCATTAATATAGACAATGGGGAAAAGGTCTGGGAAAGCCCTTTAGGCATCATGATGGATCCAGCAAAATACCCGGAAGCGGTAAACTGGGGAAGCATTAACCTAGGCGGGACATTGCTTACACAGTCTGGTCTTACTTTCGTGGCGGCCACATTTGACAACTACTTCCGGGCCTTCAATACAGAAACGGGAGAACTAGTCTGGTCCTATGAATTGCCCGCCGCCGGAAATGCGACGCCCATGAGTTATCAAGTAAATGGTAAACAGTATATTGTCATTGCAGCAGGGGGGCATGGCAAGGTCTCTTTTTCCAAAAAAGGAGATTATGTAATTGCATTCGCCTTGCCAAATTAGAACGAAGTTTAGCATTTTCTTTACGCTACAAATCAGTTGAAGGGGGCGCGCTGGCTCGATCGGGATCTCCCCTTCAACTGACCCAACACCAAAGCATTTGAGACTAATAGACTATCTGAGAACTAATCGAAAAGAGATCTTAATTTTCTGCCTGATCGGCTTGTTGCTCTTTGGCATCAATGTCGGAATATTGGTAGCGGAAGATATCGCGGTAGACGCTGAAATAAAATGGGTCTTTTATCTCATAAATGAAGGCACCGGCACACTGATTGGAGTAGCATCTGTTCCTCTTTTATTCTATTTCTTCAATCGCTACCCGCTTGAGGGAGGCACTTTCTTCCCTACCCTGCTCTTATACCTTGGAATAAGCTTAGTCTATGGATTTCTATACACCAGTATTATGTATGGCTCACGAGTACCATTGTATCATCTAGCGGGCATATCCCTTGAAGGCAAATTCAATGGGCTCTATTATCGCTATTTGATGGAATACTTTAAACAGTTCTCCACTTTTTGGTTAGTCTATGTGGTATATCGGCTATTACAAGAAAGTAGAACTCGACGCGAGAACGCGATCAAGACTGCAGAGCTCAAACAGCTGCTAGTCCAGTCCGAATTGGAGGCTTTACAGATGCGCTTGAATCCTCATTTCTTCTTTAACACGCTCAATACCATTTCGTCACTCATTCATGACCAACCTGATAAGGCGGATCAGCTAATCACGCACCTGGGCGATTTTTTTAGAAAGGTCTTAACCGCCCAAGATAAATCCATGCATCAGATGGAGGAAGAAATCCGCTTGACCCAACAATACTTGAGCATCATGAAGGGGCGGTTTGAGGAAAATCTACAAGTTGATTTTGATATCGACCCCGACGCCAGGTTAGCTATGACTCCAATACTACTATTTCAACCTTTGGTAGAGAATGCCATACAATACAGTATGCAGCACAACAATACATGTCATGCCACTATTTCCATCCAAAAAAGGGGAGATCAATTGCATTGCCAGGTAAAAGATAATGGGCCTGGCTTGGCCAATGGGCGTTTCCCCCAACAGACCGGTATTGGGTTGCATACGATTATGAGTAGGCTAGAAAGATTGTACCGAGAACAGCACCAATTTTCCATGGTGAGCCCAGAAGAAGGAGGTTTATGTATCGAAATAAAATTCCCATATCATGCAGAAGCCTGAATTAAGTGTCCTTATTGCTGATGATGAAGCCCCTGCCAGACGTAAGGTTATTAAGTTTCTGAAAGCGTATCAGAGCGGGATCCAACATGAAGAGGTTGAGGATGGACTGCAAGCCTTGACGCTACTCAAAAATCGGAATTTTGATCTAGCCTTATTGGATATTCAAATGCCCAAGTACACCGGGATGGAGGTCGTTCGCCAGATCGGTTTTGAAGACATGCCTCCGGTAATATTTTTAACCGCCTACAATGAATATGCAGTGCAGGCATTTGAGGTCCACGCTGTAGATTATTTGCTAAAACCCTTTGATTATAACCGACTCAAGCAGGCCTTAGACCGCGTTTTTGACGATTCTCCCCACCCACAAGCAAAGAACCTGGAAAAACTATCGCCCCACTTTCCTCAGGGTACTTACAAAGAACATCTTTGGGTGAATAAAAGCGGCAGCTATTTCCCACTTCCTGTCAACCAGGTCGCAGTATTTGGTGTAGATGGAAACTATGCAGAGTGTGAATATCAGGGCAAAACCTACTTGCTAAGAGAGAGCCTGCAACATTTGGAAGAACAACTGGATCCCACGGTATTTAGACGCACCCACCGAAGTTGGCTGGTAAACATGCACTTCATTAAGGCGGTGCATTCAAAATCCCATGGCGATTGTACAATTGAGCTGAAAGATGGACAAAGTATTCCGATGAGTCGAAGGTATAGAAAGAACTTGATTGGCTAGCGGCATGAGCCTACACTAAGGCTGATAGGTCTTAGGATCCTTACTCCGCATGATTGATCCATTCAAGTAAACGTATTCACTATCTTTCGCGAAGGCGTTACCATTTTCGAATTTGAGAATTTCGAAGTTAGTTACATCCTTGCTTAAGATCTTGCCTTGGTAATAGATATGTTCCGAATCCTTGGCATAGCCATGTCGCAACAGTCGAAACCTCGATCCTTTGCTTCCCGTAACAATCTCTCCTCGGTAGTAGGCATATAATTGATCGCGCCCATAATCTCTGCTCATCACTTTGAAGTCCTCCGGCAGCTGGCTAATGGGGTTCCCCTGATAATATACCCAATCTCGATCTTTGGCAAAATGGTATTTCATCGGCTGGAAAGAGGGGGAATGACTCTTGGGAACCGGGTGTCCCAAGAAATAGGCTCGCTGAGCATCCTTTGCATAGCCATTGCGGAGTTCCTTGAAAGAAGCCAGATCTACTCCTTTTAGCTCCGTGCTCTTGCGACTACCTAAGCCCTGCATCTTACCAATATGGTAGACTTTATTATTGTAGATTTTATATCCTCCTCCGGTAGCCTTTGAGACATAACGATAGCCCGTAAACAAAAGCAGTGCCCCACCGGCTAACAATCCCATTATGATATATGCTAAAATCTTCATGATCTTTTTTTTGGCAAATTGCTGCTAAAAACAAGGCAGAGCAGTCTTATGACAGTGAGATGGGGAAAATAAGTAGTGAAGTAGGAAGGTAAGAACCGCTACTAATGTATATTTGCGTGAATACATAGCTTTCCGCATGAACTTACTAAGCCTTAGCTGGAAGAACCTTCGATTCAAGCCATTGAACACCAGTCTTAGCATCCTACTTTTTGCGTTAGGTGTTGGACTGATTTCCTTATTATTCTTACTGGAGAAGCAGTTGCAAGATAACTTTGAAAAGAACCTTGCTGGTATCGACCTCGTGGTAGGTGCTAAAGGGAGTCCTTTGCAATTGATCCTCAGTAGCATGTATCATATTGACGCTCCTACCGGCAATATGACCATCAAGGAGGCACGCCCCTTTCTCAACCCCAAACATCCTTTGATTGAGACAGCTGTACCCTTAGCAATGGGAGATAGCTATAAGGGATTTCGGATCGTAGGTAGCACTCAGAACTTGGTAGACCTATATGAAGGTGAGTTGGCCAAAGGTGCGCTATGGGAAAGAGACTTTGAGGTGACGCTTGGCGCCACTGTTGCTAGAGATCTAGGGTTAAAACTGGGGGATAAATTTAAGAGCTCTCATGGCTTTGATGACAATGAAGACCTTGAGCATGGGGATGCAGAAGCCTTTAAAGTCGTAGGAATATTGGCTCCGACTGGGGCTGTAATCGATCAATTAATTATCACAACTCCTCAAAGTTATTGGCATGTGCATGATCATGGAGGTGGAGCTACGGCTGAGACTGAAGAAGAGGAAGATGACCAAGATCATGGGGATGAGGAAGGGCATGATCACGATCATGAAGGACACGATCACGGAGATGAAGAAGGACATGACCACGATCACGAAGGACACGATCACAGTGCTCCCGCAAAACCTTTGATTGAAGAAGCGGATGATAAGGATATCACAAGCATCTTGATCAAATTTAAGGGCCGGAATTTCCAAGCCCTAAACATGGGTAGAAACATCAACGAAAATACAGACCTACAAGCGGCTACTCCGGCCATTGAGATTAACCGAGTGTTTGCTCAAATGGATCAAGGAGAACGAGTGCTAAGAATACTTGGGATAGTAATTGTCATCGTATCCGCTCTAAGTATTTTCATTTCTCTCTATTCTTCTTTAAAGGAACGGCAGTATGAACTAGCCTTAATGCGTGTGATGGGGGCTCGACCCGGCAAGTTATTCTTCCTGATCGTCTTAGAAGGTTTGCTTTTGGCCGGCATTGGTTATGGACTGGGGATATTAATGAGCCACGTGAGTATGGGAATGATTGCCAATTTTATGAAGGATTCCTACCGCTACTCCTTCTCCGGCTGGGAATTCCTACAACAGGAATACTTCTTGTTGCTCGGAGCTCTGATTATTGGCTTCTTGGCGGCCTTGATACCAGCAATCCGAGCCTCTAGGACTCCGATTGCCGAGACGTTGACCAAAGGCTAGGACAAGTATTCTCGGCAAGGAGAAAAATCATTTCTGGTTTCGCAAAAACGACAATTAGCAAGTTTTTGCTCTTCTGGATTCATTTAGATAGGTACATTTGCGACATTCTAATTACTTCTTGAACTAGATACACTTCTTTCTTTTCATATAGATGAAGAACTACTTTATCCCAGGTCCCGACTTTGGATAAATCTTATCCCCAATAAACCTACAAAGAGATATTTTATCACAACGAACCATATTCTAAATGATAAGGCACATGAAAAAACTCAAGTGTACTGCCCTTGGGGTTTTGCTTTTACTATTGACTACCCAAATGGTATTAGCTCAAAACACCTCCAATCACGGCAATAAATTTGAACAACTGGGTACAGAACTACCCAGTCCCAACACCTATCGCAGTGTAGATGGGGCGCCCGGGCCAGATTACTGGCAGCAACGTGCGGATTACGATATTGAATGCGAATTGCTGACAGAAACTCAACAATTGATAGGTAATGAGTTAATCACTTATTATAATCAGTCGCCGAACAACCTACGGTACCTCTGGCTACAACTGGATGAAAATCAGCATGATCCAGGCGTAGACAGCCACTACTCGGATCCAAGCCGAATCACGCCTGCGATGGATCAAGGCTCCCTAAGAGAATTAGAGGCCACCAAAGAGTTAGAAAAATATGGTCATAAGATTAAGGAAGTAACCGACGATAATGGCAACGAACTGCGCTATACCATTAATCAGACCATGATGCGTATCGATCTTCCTAAGGTATTGAAACCAGGCGAGAAGTTTAGTTTCCGGATCAAGTGGTCCTATTACTTGATCGACCGTGTCAGAGGTGCCAATCGAAGTCGCGGCGGCTACGAGTACTTCCCAGACGAAGACAACTACATCTTCACGATCTCCCAATGGTTCCCACGCATGTGTGTATATGATGATGTGACCGGTTGGCAAAACAAGCAATTTACTGGTCGTGGGGAGTTCGCTTTGACCTTTGGTAACTACGTGGTCAAAATGACAGTACCCTCCGACTATGTGGTAGGTTCAACGGGAGAATGCCTCAATTATAGCACCTTATTATCTCCTACAGAATTGCAGCGCTGGGAGCAGGCTAAAACCAGTAAAACACCAATCGAAATTATCACGCTGGACGAAGCCAAGAAAAATGCGAAAAGCAAAAAATCCAAAGAAAAGAAAACTTGGATCTACAAGGCAGATTTTGTGCGTGATTTTGCCTGGACAGCAAGCCGCAAATTCGTATGGGATGCGATGCCTCACTACAATGAGGACGGAAAACGTGTAATGTGCATGAGCTATTACCCAAAGGAATCCTACCCCATCTACAGTCGCTACTCCACTAAAGCTGTAGCACACACCTTAAAGACTTATTCTGATTATTCTATCCCATATCCCTATCCTGTAGCTATCTCCGTAGAGGCGTCCAATGGTATGGAATACCCCATGATTTGCTTCAACTACGGCCGCGCTGAAGAGGATGGTACTTACACCGAAAGATCAAAACTGGGCGCCATCTCTGTGATTATTCATGAAGTGGGACACAACTATTTCCCCATGATCATCAACAGTGACGAGCGACAATGGAGTTGGATGGACGAAGGGATCAACTCCTTTGTACAATACCTTTCGGAACAGACTTTTGATAACAATTACCCTTCCCGTCGAGGTACGGCCTACAAAGCCACCTCATATATGTCTCTACCCAAGGATCAATTAGAGCCTATTATGACCAATAGCGAAAACATCATCGGTTTTGGTAATAATGCTTATATGAAACCTGCAGTAGGACTTAATATGCTTCGGGAGACCATCATGGGAAGAGAGTTATTTGACTATGCTTTCAAAGAGTACTGTCGTCGATGGGCTTTCAAGCATCCAACACCTGCGGATTTTTTCCGTACCATGGAAGATGCTAGTGGCGTAGATCTAGATTGGTTCTGGAGAGGTTGGTTCTATGGCATCGACCCTGTAGACATTTCCTTGGATGATGTCGCCTGGTATAAAGCAGATCTAGAAAACGATCCAGAAAAAAGAGAATACAAGAGCACCATTAGAAAGGAGAAACCTTTTGATCATATTTCCAAGCGAAGAAACCGGGAAGAAGGCATGAAGTTCTCGGTCGAAGAGGATACTGAATTAGTGGATTTCTATACCAACTATAAGCCTTGGGAAACAGAAGATTCTGTTCAAACGGTTACGACGGAGCTCTTTGGCGAGACCTTCAGTGCAGAGGAGAAAAAAGAGAAGTTTGGAGATAAGAACTACTACGAGTTGAAATTCTCAAATAAAGGGGGCTTGGTCATGCCTGTCATTCTAGAATGGACTTTTGAAGATGGTACGACTGAAATCGAGCGTATCCCTGTGGAGATTTGGCGTAAGAATGAAAACAACTTCACCAAAGTATTTGTGAAGGAGAAAGAAGTCACAGGCATTCGCCTAGACCCTTTCAAGGAAACCGCCGACATTGACGAAAGTAACAACAATTGGCCGGACATTCCGATGCCGAGTCGCTTCAAAGTCTTCAAGCAGCATAAATTTGAAAAGCCGCTTAATCCAATGCAAAAAGCACGTAAGAAAGGAATTAAGCCCTAATTCAACGACCTCCACCTCAAAGGGTGAATTACTCACCCTTTGAGGTGGAGGTCGTTGAAAAGGTAGGGTGTATACGCCCTACCTTTTCTCATTTAGACCACCGACTGATATGAAATCATCCTTCAACACCCTACCTGGCATTCTCATATGCCTACTTTTCTGCTTATCTTCCTCAAGTCTGCTTTCACAGACATTCCTGGCATTTCTGGAATCCTTAGAAGCTGACGCTGACAACGATAAAAAGATCGAAGCTTATCTTGCCTCCCAGAAAGAGGTACCGATCATAGAAGGCAACAGCATCATATTCATAGCTCATTCCAAGCACAATGCCCGACCGATACTACGAGCCGATTTCAACGGCTTCCTCAATAGGCGCTATGTTCAGGATCAGTCTCTTGGGCAGATGCAAATCATCCCCGGAAGCCATTGGTACTACTTCATCCAAGAAATTCCAGCAGACGGCATCATCAATTATGCATACGGGTATGGCGATGCATCCTACAGCGACCCGCTCAATCCAAATCAACGACTTATATTCGGTGGCCTCACCTCCTTCGTGGCCATGCCAGCCTATGAGCCTGCTGAAGAATGGATCATGGATCATAGCATCCCCAGCGGAGCGGTAGAAAGCATGGCCTTCAATAGCAAAATTCTGGGACACGAACGCCAACTGCACATCTACCTACCTCCCAACTATACCGATCGAAAAACACCACTTCCCACTGTTTATTTGCACGATGGCACATTCTATGTCAATGAGGGGAGGATTCCACAGATTTTGGATTACTTGATTGCTCACCAAATGATCCAGCCGGTGATTGCAGTATTCGATGATCCGGTGGTACGAGGTAAGGAATACAGGGGAGACGAAGACTATCGTCAGTACATTGGCACTGAACTAATTCCTTACATTGATGGGCAGTTTGAGACGAGTAAAAAGAGAGAAGATAGAGCAGTGATCGGGGGATCTAGAGGAGGGCTTTCATCCTTGCATCTGGCTCACGCCCTGCCTTTATTTGGAAATTGTGGTGTCTTTTCCCCCGCCATTTTACCGATGCCTATCCCGGAGTTTACGAAGATACTGGCAGGCTATGCCAATAGTCCACAAAAGCTCTATATGACAGGCTCTACCTTTGATCACATCTGGTATCAGGATGCGGTAGACCTTAAAGCCCATTTTAGTGCCCAACAGGCCCTTGACTTTCGGTATCAAGAAATCCATGAAGGACACAACATTCCGGCTTGGAGCAGCTTATTGAGCGATATGCTACAACACTTTTTCCCTTTTTGAGTCAGAACCTATTCTTATTCCACCGGCTCTGGTTCACCATCTAAAATCCACGGAAGATTAAATCTCCGAAACTTGATGGTGTAGGCGGTGTTATTGTTTTCCCTGGCTTCCTGCAAGGAGGCAACTTGCTGGTCTTCGGTCTTAGCCATGCTAGAATACCCGCCATTATTGCCATCTAATAGACGCTCTACTGGCCAGGTGAGACCATCATCATAACTTATCTTAACCGTCATCTTCTTGCGGTTAGGCAGCCCGGTTAAGGTGGTGGCGGGGTTTAGGAAGATCAAGCGCTGGGGATAGGAATAGTTGAATCGGAGAAGGCTAGCTTGACAGAGCGGATCTAACAAGTCTTCGCTAGATCGCCAGAAGGACCAACTGTTACCATTATTGCTACTCATAGATATCTGCCGCCGGCGGCGGGCTTTAAAGGCCCCCGAAGCACCTCTATCATTCCGTAAAAGATCTCCATTACATAATTGCATAATGGTCCCCTCGCTGGTTCCAGAACGGATGGGTTGTGACTGCCAACTGAGGCCGTGATTATCGCTGAAAAGGTTACGGCCTAAGGCGGGAATAATCAACCGACCTGCTTTTGGTCCATATTGCAACTGAATGCCAGCCCCAGGGCCAATAACATCCCAGGTATAGTTTCGGGGTAACAATTCTTTAGTAACCTCCTGTAGATTATTCCAAGTCAAGCCATCATCATCACTCCAATTGAGAAAAACCTTTCTATCTCCCCATTCATCGATGGCTTCATACTCCGGAGGAATGGCGTGCTGGGCATGGTTTGCATCATTGTAAGACATGATAATACAAACTCGCCCATTGATCATATCTGCCACCGCAGTGGGGTTACTGCAAGTACCTCCCTTCTTGCTAAAGAGCACTTTTAAGGGACTCCAACTAGTCCCATTGCTAGTGGATCGTTTATATACTACATCAATGTCTCCATAATCTTTCCCAGAGTCCTTCCGGCCTTCTGCAAAGGCTAACAAGGTGCCTCGTTTAGTACTCACAATGGCTGGTGCCCGGAACGAATGATACCCCTCCATCCCTGCTTTAAACAAGTTCATCTCTTTGAATTGAGGCCGGTGGGTATGAATGTTGGTTCTACCCTCGCCCTCGGCACAATAGGAAGGTATTCGCTCCCAGCCATCGGCTGTATCAATCGTGGCTGGCGGGCCGGTGGAGTGGTCCTGCAGAAAAATAAGACTTATCAGCAAACTGGGAACAAGTAGCAGCAAGTGGGTAGCCTTCATATGGTTTTGTTAGGTTTTCTCATAGATCATCAATACTAGCACAACTATTATTCCAAACTCATGCATGATCAACAATAGCATAGCCACAGATCAATGATCTAGGGTAAGTTACATAAAGATGTGGATTTAAGGCCCCTAAAAGTCCTGCTTCACACAATGAAAATTCTGGTGGAGTGGGTAGGTACAGGAAATCCTGGACAAATTGTCCAATATTTCAGCAAGAAATCTATTTTTGAAGCAGAAGGCTAAAAACTTCCTACTTACCACCCTTTCAATTCAAGCCAAGATGTTCAAAAAGATCCTACTTGCTCTCGTATTATTACTTTTCGTTGCCATCGGCGTAAGTTCCTACTATCTATCTCACGTCAACGACTATCAAGTCGACGGGCAACTTACATTGGATATATTAGAAGAAGAAGTAAAGGTGACCCGTGATAAAAATGGCGTGCCCTATATTCACGCCCAAAACCTAGCGGATCTTATCAAAGCGCAAGGATTTGTGGTAGCTCAGGATCGAATCTTCCAAGTGGAACTCTACCGAGCCATTATTGAAGGTAAACTAGCTTCTTTGGTCGGAGAGGTAGGCCTAGATTCGGATGTTCAAATGCTGGTCTTGGGGGTATATGAAAATGCAACTCGCCATGCTGCTCAATTGGACCAGCCTAGCCGCCAATACCTTCAATGGTTAGCGGATGGATATAATGCCTATTTGGAAGTCAAAGCGGATGAAACACCCATAGAGTTTAGTCTACTAGGGTTTACACCACGCCCAATTGCTGTACAAGACCTCATGGCCGTACAACACTACATGGGATTTACCCATAGTCAGAATCACGAGGACGAGATCATGAGTCTAAATCTGGAGCGTGCCCTTGGCAAAGAAAAAGCAGCAAGCATTTTCCCTTTGAACATCAACCCTGACCGTCAACAGGCAGTCCTAGAGATATGGCGTGACTCTGTTCCAGAAAACCTAATTGGTGGAAATTTCTCGAAGACAACCAGAAATCCCTGGGTGCCCACTAGTATGCCTGCCTTAGGATCAAACAACTGGGTGGTAAACGGTGAGAAATCGGTTACTGGGCTTCCTATCATGGTAAATGATCCCCACCTGGATGCCACCATTCTTCCAGGTCCATGGATGCCCATTGGCCTATTTGCCCCAGGCATCCAAGCGATTGGTGCCACTGTACCTTGTCTACCAGGTATTTTAGTCGGTAGAACCAAACATCTAGCGCTAGGCGTGACCAATTCTTACGGTGATAGCCAAGATCTCTACCTTGAATCCCCAGATCCTAATCAAGAAGATCATTACCTGGAGCAAGGTGTAAGTACTCCCTATAGAGTCAAGGAAGTCAGTATTAGTATCAAAGATGATGAAGCAGAAGGAGGAGTTCGAAAGCAAGCCCTCCGCTTACGTTATACCAATCGCGGCCCGCTTCTATCTGACCACGAGTTCTTTGGTTTAGATCCAGCAAAGCCGGTGAGTTTTCGTTGGGCATTGGCGAAAACGGCGAGCACCACTATTGGCTTGAATCGCCTTCTGTTCGCCGAAGACATCTATGACCTGGATAGCGTAATCGCAGATATCGATGTGATTTTTCTAAACTTTGTCTTCGCAGATGTGAAAGGTAATATTGGCCATCGCACTTCCGGGCAGATTCCTATCCGTCGTGGCCATCAAGGTGCCTTGGCCAAAGCCCCCGCTGCCGAGGATGACTGGATTGGTTTTATTCCCAAAGCTGAAATGCCAGGACAGGTCAACCCTATTAAAAACTGGCTAGGAACGGCAAATCATGATGTTCGCCCTGATAGTTTCCCGTACTACTATTCCTCCCACTTTTCTCCGAACTATCGCTACAAAAGAATTGGCGAAATGCTGAGCGCGAAAGAAAAGTTCAGTGCAGAAGATCAATGGAAAAACTTGATGGACGTGACCAACCTACATGCCAAACGTTTTACGCCCATCTTTATACAAGCTTTAGAGCAAGATGAAAGCACCAAAGATCTAGCAGCCATACTAAAGGAGTGGGATTTTCAGGATAATGTAGAATCACTAAGTGCAGGAGTGTACCACCTAATTCACGAAGACTTAGTTCGATTGATCTTAGAGGATGACCTCCCCGAACCACTTTTTGAAACCATGCTCAATATGCGCTACTACTGGCTGCAAAGAGTGGATGATTGGATAGCCAAGGGAGATTCACCTTGGATCGACAAACAACAGACTACTGAGAAAGAAAGCTTAGATGATCTTATCGTGGAAGCTGGGAAGTCAGCTGAGGCGCGACTTACTGAGTTGCTAGGGGCCGACCCTAAAAAGTGGACCTGGGGTGCCTTGCACAAGGTTGTCTTTGTTAGTCCTCTACGTACTAGCGGCACAGGTCGAGACTGGGTTGGCGGAGGTGAACATTCTGCCAATGGCTCCGGTGAAACACTAAACCGCGGGCAATATGTAATGGATAGAGGACCCTATGAAAGCAAATGGTTCAGCTCCATGCGGATGGTTGCCGACCTCGCTGACAATGAGAAGATCCGAGCCGTCGTGTCTGGTGGAAATGCAGCACGTCAGTTTCACCCAAGTTTAACCAGTCAGTTAGATGCCTGGATAACTGAAAAGCCCTTGTATTGGTGGCTCGACCCCGCCAAAGCAGAAGCGGAAGCTGTACATACGCTGATTCTTAGCCAATAGGCTGACTCAAGCTCGGACTAGATCCACACTGCTCCGCTTAATCTTAGATTTTAGATAGGGAGACCAAACCATCCATTGGAACCCCAGTAATAGCAGTATACTTATGGACATACTGAACCAATCTGCGTGAAAGGGTATGGCGATGTGTAGGAGAGTTCCTCCTAATAAGCTGCCCATCTCAAGAGAGATCAAGTAGGCTAATGGGATGGCCGAAATGATCCCCAGCACATTTAAGCATACAATCTCTTGCAGCAATAAGCGGCTAATTTTGCCTACCCCAGTACCTAGTGCTTTCAGCATGCCAATTTCCTTTTGCCGTTCCTGGATATTAATATTGATTAAAAGACCAAGGCCTAATAACCCCATCGCAATAGTTAGTCCTCCAATCGCCTTGATAATAAGAAAAGTAGGTTGTAAATGAGCCCTTAGCATTTCCAGTCGAAGCGCACTATTGCTACTTCCTAAAAGACTTTTCCCTAACAATCTCTCAATGCTGGCTTGCGTATCATCCGCCCGATCAGCTTGCGTATCCTCAAGCTGAACCCAAAGTGCCCCCGCATCCGAACTTGACTTTTTCATCGAATGAGCATACATCGCTGGACCAACAGCCAACTCTTTTATTATGCCTACCAATTGAAGTGTTCTTACCGCTCCTTGACTGTCTCTCGCCTGCAAGGCTTGTCCAATCTTTGGATCGCCTAATTCATGGGCCATACCTTGGTTGATCCAGACACAGTCTTGGCAATTGAACTTCGCTTTCCCCTGAATCCAATAACCTGGATCAACAGCATAATCTGTAGGGGTCCATTGCAAAAGAACTGCTTTGCTCTTATTTTCTGCATCTGCGGCTAAGTACAATTGCTCCTGTTGTACTGACCAAACCTTAGTCACATTCGACAGCTCTGCAATGGAAGTCTGCACATCTGCACTCACAGCATCAACTCGGAAACTAAGCTGATAGCTACTTGCCGCAAAGTACTCCTCCGTATCTCGATTAAGAGAATATTGAAGATTAACTCCTACAAAAAACAAGGATAAGCCTAAGATCAATAAGGTTAAGCTTAACAGGAGCCTAGGGCCATTCCGTAGCAACGCATTTAAGCTGTAGCGGATTTGGACTGTGGGCAACAACCACTGTAAAGCATATACTCCCTTTTTGGGTAAACCCGAAAAGACATTCCGAAGCCCCTGGATACTGCTGGATCTTATGGCCCTGGCAATAGGTCGCCAACCAATAAGAAGCGGTATGCTAAGGCAGACCAAAGCAATAGGCAGATGCATATGGAAGGGTAAGGGTGCTGTGATAGGATCAAAATTCTGGGTAAAAGCAATAAAACGACTAAAGAAGCTTCCGCTGACATATCCGAGGGGAAGTCCAAAGACAATGCCGACTAGACCTGCCAGTAGTAACAACACTTGATAGGCCTTGCGAATGGCTCGCGTGGAAGCGCCTATTGCCTTCATTAAGGCTACTTCTCGAACTTGTGGAAGCATCCATAGCAGCAAAATCAATGAGAGCAGCGTCACGCCGAGGATAGACAGTATCACTCCTAACCCCAATTGCAATACCGATACGGCGTCTACCACATTCTGATGGGGATGCTCGTCCAAAGGTAGAATTTCAACAGCTATAGCTCTCTTGTTTGCTGCTGCCAGGTCCAGCATGCTTTGTTCCACCTCTTCCAAGTCCTTTAAGTTCGGATCTTCGTCTTTTACGCGGAGCAGATAATTGGCTTGTCGGTGATTCATGCCCAGGTCCTGATAAGTGGATAAACTTAAATAACCATAAACGATCCGATCCATTCTAGCCGAAGGCAGTCGTGGATCATGGGTATAGCTAGCTAAAGGAAAAACCTGCATTTCCTGTCCAGGTAGTTGTACTTCTACCTGCATTCCCTCCCCTAGAAACCCGGCCGACTTGCGTTCAATGGCAATCTCGCCTAGCCTCGGCCAGTCCTTTCCCTCCAAAGTGAAAGTATTGACGCTCAATCGAGTAAAATCTTCTACCGCAAACAGTAGAATAGGCATCCATTCGCCATCCCGATCCTTCACCCTTCCCATGAAACTTTCCCTCCGTTCAATAGCCTTGACCTCGGGAATCTTGGCCATTGACTTAATTAATGACAACTGGCTAGTATCAACTGACAGCTGTAGCTGGGCTGGCTGTGTCTGATCAAAATTCACCCGGAAATCGCGTTCGCTCATCCAATAGCCGTAATACACTGTACTGACGCCCCAAACCGTGATGATGATGGCCAACAAAGAGAGTAAGGCCTGTCCCCTGGTCTTGCCAATGTCCTTCCACAATTTCTTCAATATTACCTGCATGCTAATCTTCTTTTACAATGATTCTACCATCGGCTAGGGTAATTACCTGATCGTATGCAGACGGATCAATAGCTTCATGCGTCACGGTGATCAAGGTTTTGCCACGCTCTTGGAAAGCTTCGAATAGTTCTTTAATCTGTTGTCCTGTTTTGGTATCGAGGTTTCCTGTGGGTTCATCAGCCAAGAGGATGGGGGGATCATTGGCCATGGCTCTAGCTATGGCGACGCGCTGCTGTTCTCCTCCACTTAGCTCATTTGGAAACTTGTTCGCTTTGGCCGATAAGCCAACTTGATCTAGAAGTGTCATTGCTCTTTCCGAATACTGGTCCTTCGGTAAGCACCTGACTAATTCCATAGCGAATAGGATGTTATCTAATGCTGTGAGGGTTGGGAATAGGTAGTAAAATTGAAAGACAATCCCGATATGTCTGCCTCTCCATATAGCCAGCTCCGCTTCGCTGAGCCCCTGCAAATCGGTATTGGCAATGGTGACATCGCCGCTATCTGCTCTATCCAATCCAGCCATTACATTGAGTAGCGTTGATTTACCGCTACCAGATTTTCCAGTAATCACCACATTCTCCCCCGATTGAATGCTAAGGTCAAGTTGTTGTAAGGCGGGGACAGGGCCAGCCAGGGCTTGATAGGTCTTATTGACCTGAGCCAAATGTACAAGTGGAGCCATTCTATTTGCTGATTTTATCTACACAAATGAACGCCACTTTTAAGAAGATGCCTTAACAAATCTTGCGGTTCGCTATACAAATCTTGCGGGAATGCTACTTGCTAAGCAATTCGCTCGATGGGCACATAGATCTTCCGGTTTAATTTCGGATATCGATGAGGCTGTGAGGCGGGCAGGAGTTCTTCCATGGCAAAAATATCCTTGATCTGATAGGGATGATGGTCTAACCATTCCTCTTTGAACCGGATCATAGTGCCAGCTAAGTTTTCATAAGAGTCGTCCGTCTCAAAGGCAGCATACCGGCCTTCTGGAATACAGAATACAGTAGATTGGTCCTTTACTTTGTTAATGTTGACTTCCACTCCTGCAAAATAGTTCAAGGTAGTACGTGGGACATGGAATGGGATATGCACATAAGCCCCAAGGAATCGCTCCCGTGTTGACATCACGCCAGCTGCCTGTGCCGCTGCTTTGGCCGCTTCAAACTCTCCGTATAGCTGCGGGAAATAAACGTTCGTGTGACGATAGTAAATCCAAGTCGCTGGGAAATATAGAATTTCAACATCTGGTGAAGTGGTCCCCTTTTTGGTGTCTATGTTGGGGATAGAACTCCTTGTGTTTCTATACTGACTTGGCGACATGCCGTACACCTGTTTAAAGGTACGAGAGAAGGAGGGAAGCGACCGAAAGCCACATTGTAGGGCGATGGCTGTCAAGGATTTATCGGGGTTAACATGCAGCAGGTGTCCTGCTTTTTCTAGTCTTATCCTCCGCAAATACACATCGGGGCTTTCGCCCATTTCTTGGCTAAAAAGACGCTGAAAATGAAAGGGAGAAAGATGAGTAGCCTTGGCTATGTCTTCCAATCTAATCTTCTGGTTATAGTTACGCTTAATGTACTCCAGGGCAGCCGCTACTCTTTGATCCATACATATAAAGATGAGGATTAATTGCCGGTTCGGCAAGTAGCATGAGCCAATCTCCCACTTCCCAACTGATAGCTCAGCATTCACTTCTCTCATTGGCCACTTCACTTCCTCAAAGTTTCTTTCCCCTCAAAGTCCTCCTTTCTTTGCACCATCTGATGTGAAATTATTAACCCACAAAAAATCAAAATCGTGAAAAAATCTTTCTTCTATTTCCTACCCCTATTACTGGCTTTGGTATTCTCTAGTTGCTCCAAAAACAATGAAGGTCCTGCCGCTGATGACGGGCTTTTTGTGACTTGTACGATGAATGGAGAAGCATTCAAAGCGGAAGGCCTCTACGCTTATGCAGTGGATTGGGATGACTCTTACAATGTGTACGGTATAACTGTAGATGACATCACTATGTATGTAGCTATTGATCAGAGTATTACGGATGGCACGCACGCTTTCAATGGAGAAACCACCTTTGCCATCATTTCTCGCGAGGGCGGCAAAAGCTATTCCACGCTGTATGAAGGCGGGGAAGGCCAAGTAACCGTAACAGAAAGAACAGCTACTACCGTGAAAGGCAGTTTTCAATTCACGGCCGTCGAAACCGATGACTCTGGCGAAAAGCTAGTTGTTGAAAACGGGAAATTCCAGGTGAAATTCCGATAAGCATGTAGAACGTGTTTAAGAAGCAGTTGGGAGTAAATTTGCCCCAAATAGTCCTTACTGTAATGCTTAAAAACGTTCTAAGGTATTTAGGAAGCTTTTTTTGATCAGCCTTCGGCCATGCCGGAGGCTTTTCTCTATCAACTGAATTAATACCTAGGGCCGATATTGGCATTCGCGACCCATTGGTAAATGAAGAGCCCAATGAGAAAAAAGGTAGCGAAAGCATTGATGATCAATTCCCCGCTCATCCACATCGGGATCAAGGCTAGTAGGCCAACCGCAGCTAAACCCACTGCATAGGCGATTAGACGTTTTCTTGGCTTGGGCTTCGCTGGTTTGAACATGGAAGCCAAGGGAATCATCATACCAAAGAAGAAAAAGGCAGTAGCCATCAGCGATTCCTGGCCATTAAAGAGGTAAATACAAATACTGATAATTGAAAGCGATAAAGAAGTTCCCACCAAAACGGCACTCTGCCGTTCCATCTTATTCAATGCAAATCGCCCGTACGGATTGACCAAAAGGAAAAGATTGGCGATCGGCTCCATAAACCAGGTTGAAAGGGCAAAGACCAGATAAGCATAGACCAAGGGCATGAGGAAAGGCTCCAGTGCCGGATTGTTTTCCGCCAAGCTCTGAAACACCCGAAACAGGATGTAAATCCCTATGATGAATCCCCATTGGTACTTGGCAGACATGCGATTCATCCAAAAGACATACTTAAGAAATAGGCGGTAGAAGATATTTTTGGCCTTAATGGCCTCCACCATCCCAGCTTGAGCATAATCATTATTCGGGTTAAGGCGTAGGGCCTCGCGGAAGTGTTCCAGTGCTGCCTTGTGCTGCCCGGTTTCGAGCTTCGACCAGCCCAGATTGGTGTGGGTAAAGCTATTTTCTGGATCGTTCTCTAGCGAGGTGGCGATGGTATCAAAAGCGTCATTAGGTCGTTTCAGCTTGATGAGGGCAGAGGCCCGAGTATTGAGACAAAAGGAGTCTTCCGG
>CAJXPD010000164.1 GCA_913057785.1 uncultured Lewinella sp.
AAATATAATGAGTGAACCTAAACAGAGGCAAAATCCTCAGAATAGAATGTTTTCTATGGGTATCATAGCTTTTTTGGCTTTGATCGTGATCATCCTATTTTCTAGTGCTACTTTCCTGACCATTGATGCAGGTAATCGTGGCGTACTGTTTCGCCGATTTGCAGGAGGACTAGAAAAGGATAAAACCTATAGCCCAGGTTTTCACGTGCTAGCTCCTTGGAATACAATGTACGTGTATGATGTTCGAGAAAAGCAGCTGGAAGAGGAAATGGAAGTGCTGTCCAGTAATGGTTTGAATATCAAGGTAGATGTAACCGTACGTGTGCATCCTCAGTACGACAAGATTGGAGGCTTGCACGAAGAATTTGGGGTCAACTATCTCACTTCGTTAGTAAGTCCAGAGGTGCGATCCTCAGTGAGGAAGATCATTGGTCAGTTTGAACCAGAGGAGTTGTACTCTTCTAAGCGCGACGAAGTACAGACCTTGATCCAGAAAGACTTGGAGACTACTTTGTTAAATAATTACATCGTTCTTAGAGCTACTCTTATTCGGGATATTGAATTGCCCGAAAAGGTGCGTACAGCTATTGAAGACAAGATCGAAGCCGAACAGGCAGCTTTGAAATATGAATATATCCTGCAGCAAGAGCGCCAAGAGGCAGAACGAAAGATTATTGAAGCGCAAGCGAAAGCGGACGCAAACCAGATCTTGAATGCGAGTTTGACAGATAAGATCTTGAAGGATAAAGGCATCGAAGCTACGCTACAGCTATCGAACTCTCCCAATTCAAAGGTAATTGTAGTGGGAGGCGATGGTAACGGTGGACTACCCTTGATCCTAGGAGGGCAATAGGAAAAGACCACTTCCCACAGCACAGAATAGATGCTGTATTGAAGTGAAGACATAGAACTAAAGAACCGAGTATTACTGTCATTTCGGCAGTTGTACTCGGTTTTTTTATGTCATTATGGCGGTAAAAAACTATGGTATGATAATCGCTAGATAAGAGAACCTACACGATTCACTACGTCTAATCAATAAACTGTTTTGGAGATGGTTTCATAGCTATGTCCAAAGCAGCTTTCTCCAAATACTGCCACTTCCCTAATCGTGCCTTTTATGGGAGTGACTAAAACTAATTGTATGCTACAATACATTGAAGATGCCTCCGAACCACAAGCGCATCCTAATCCAACATCCGCTGATGATACCCTTTTGGATGCCTACTCCAAAACGGTCGTGAACGTGGCTAGAAAGGTAAGTGAGGCCGTGGTCCAGATTAAGGTGGACAAACCGCAAAGAAGATCCAGAAGAAGGGGTAGATCCCAGCCTTATGGGACAGGTTCAGGTTTTATCATTTCTACCGACGGTTTTATCGTAACCAATAGTCACGTTGTAAGTGGTGCAAGGAAAATACAAGTTGGTCTACAAGATGGTCGACAATTTACTGCCGAATTGATCGGAGATGATCCTGCCACAGATATTGCTGTTGTCCAGATCAGAGCTGAGAATCTATCTACTGTTACATTTGGTAGTTCCGATGCTTTGCAAGTGGGGCAAATCGCCATCGCAATAGGAAATCCCTATGGATTCCAGTACTCCTTAACTGCAGGAGTAGTGAGTGCTTTGGGAAGAACCCTACGCTCAGAAAGTGGTCGCTTGATTGATGATGTGATTCAAACCGATGCGGCTTTGAACCCTGGAAACTCGGGCGGCCCACTGGTGAATTCTAGAGGCGAGGTAATAGGAGTGAATACGGCCGTAATTCTTCCTGCGCAAGGAATCTGTTTTGCAGTGGCTTCCAACCTGGTGCAATACGTAGTTGGGAAGTTAATCATTGATGGAAAGGTAAGACGTGGATATATCGGAATTGCGGGTCAGATGATTCGCCTAAATGCGAAAGTGGCCAATTACCATAAATTGGAAGTTCGATCGGGCGTTTTGGTGCAAAATATCGAAGCCGATAGCCCGGCCTATAATGGAGAGCTTCGACAAGGAGATGTGATCGTTGGATTCAACGATGAAAAGATCGCCTCTATAGATGATTTACATCGTTTGCTGAATGAGGATAGTATCGGGAAGAAAGTGGAGTTGCAGGTTCTGCGAAATCGTCGCAAGGAAAGAATCCGGGTAATCCCTGCCGAGCTAGGTTAGGTGTCGTAGAAGTCAGAAGTAAGCAGTTTCAGCTTGTGATACTAACGCTTACTTCCGACTATCACTTTATTTATATTCCTGACGTTGTGTTCCTAAACCTTCGATAGATAGTTCTACCTGATCACCCGAGGAGAGGTATTCTGGGGGATCAAATCCTAGCCCTACGCCAGGTGGTGTTCCAGTTGAGATCAAATCACCAGCTTCTAGAAGCATGAGTTGAGAAAGATACCAGATGGTGTAAGCAGGCTTAAAAATCATGGTATTGGTATTCCCGTTCTGCTTCTGAACACCATTGACTGAAAGTTTCATCGGTAAGGAAAGCACATCTTCGATTTCGTCCGGCGTAACTAAGTAGGGCCCGGCAGGACTGAATCCTGGACAGGATTTTCCCTTAACCCATTGTCCCCCCTTTTCCAACTGAAAAGCTCGCTCCGAAAGATCATTAATCACACAGTAACCGGCGATAGCTTCTGCGGCAGCAGCTTCGTCTTCCAGATAGAGCGCATCCTTCTTAAGCACTACGCCGAGCTCCACCTCCCAGTCTGTTTTACTGCTATTGCGAGGTATATCTACGGGATCAAAAGGTCCCGAGATGGTATTGGCAGCCTTCATGAATACCAGCGGTTCCTTAGGAATATCCATGCCCGACTCTTTTGCGTGATCGGCATAATTGAGGCCTACACACATAATCATCCCAGGGCGGGCTATCGGACTTCCCCAGCGTTCATCTTCTGAGACAGTGGGTAGATTGTCTCCTTCTTTGTCTAATAGGGTTTGTAATTCGGCGAGACCGCCATTTTGAAAGAAATCGTGATTCCAGTCCGTAAAGTAGGCACTGCAGTCCTTACGCTGCTCGCCATACATTACGCCGGGTATTTCTTGTTGTTTTGCTCCGAAGCGGATGAGTCTCATAAGTTGGTTTTTTCCTTAAAAAGTCGAAATATAGGGCTTTGTCCAGAGGGAGCTAGCATTGAGGAGTGTTTTTCCAAATTAGCTTCTTACTTCTTTACGCTCGCCCTCCATAAGTTCCATGTAACACTAACATATAGAAACGATTTATAATTTTTGTGTGCACGAGCACATAAAGAAAAAAATTTGGTGTGTTCGTGCACAGTTGTTAAAAATTTGTCTTATCTTTGTAGTGGAAATTGAATTATAGAGCAATTTTGCTCCTTGTTTTTTCAAATTTTTGGTCCATGGATGTCGTTCTTGGCATAGATATCGGCGGAACATCAAGCAAGCTCGGATTAGTCCAAGCGGATGGAGCCATTATTGCCAAGCGATCAGTGGATACGAGGCGATGCAGGGATGAGGAGGCTTTTTTTGCTTGTTTATTTGAAGAAATCGAGCTCTTTTTAGAACAGCATCAGCGTAATTATCATTGTGCGGGCATAGGAATCGGAGCTCCGAGTTGTGATGAGCAAGCGGGTATTCTAGAAAAAGCTGCAAACTTTCCCTTTACAGAGGATGTTCCTATCCTTCAAATTTTCCAGAAGCATTTTGGGCTACCAGTATACTTGACCAAAGATGGCAATGCTGCCACTTTAGGGGAGGCTCGATATGGAGCGGGGCGCTACATTGAGAATTTTGTGCTGTTAACGCTCGGGACGGGAATTGGAGGTGGTTTGTTTTTGAATGGACAACTTGTGAAGGGGAATAGTGGATGGGCTGGTGAATTTGGGCATATTGTTGTGGAACCGGGCGGACGGTCTTGCGGTTGTGGGCGACAGGGGTGTCTGGAGACCTATGCTTCTGCGACTGGACTACGAAGAACAGTCTTGCAAAGATTGACCCAAGGGGATGAAAGAAGTATACTTAGACGTTTAGGTGCTTCGGAACTGGAAGCAAAGGATGTATATCTAGCCGCAAAAATGGGCGATGCACTTTCACTGGAAGTGTTTGATGATGTAGGGCGACGTTTGGGGTTAGCCCTGGCGAATCTGGCGGCGATTTTTGACCCCGAGGTTTTCTTTCTTGCTGGCGGTTTAGCAGCAGCAGAAGATATTCTATTGTCTCCTGTTCGCAAATATTTCGAAGCCTTTGTGCTACCACAGTTAAGAGGGCGCATCAGCATTGAAACTTCAGCCTTGCGCCTAAATGAAGCTGCGATTGCGGGGGCAGCGTCTTTAGTTTGGCATCATAAAAACTTAATAACCACACATGATGAGTGTAAGTGAAACTCTACATCAGCAGGTACTGAAGTACCAGCTTAAATCTTTTGAAAAGCTTCCGATAAAGATCTGGGATGATTCTAAGGATGCAGCTGTCCACGTGGCCCAATCCATTGCTTTGGCCATTCGTCAAAAACAGCAAGAAGGGGAAAAAATTGTCCTTGGCCTGGCGACGGGTTCCACCCCCATCCGCGTCTACAACGAATTGGTTCGGATGCACAGGGAGGAGGGGCTGAGCTTTCGAAATGTAATCACCTTTAATCTGGACGAGTACTATCCAATGAATCCAGATTCTCCTCAGAGTTATGTCTATTTCATGAATGAGTATCTTTTCAATCATATAGACATTCTGCCAGAGAACATAAATATCCCTGATGGGACAGTACCACTAGAGGAGGTCAACAATTACTGTGAGCAATACGAGAAGAAGATTAAGTTGGCTGGTGGATTGGATATTCAACTTCTAGGAATTGGACGGACAGGCCATATTGGCTTCAACGAACCAGGATCCAGAGAAGATTCACTTACCCGTATAGTTCGCCTCGATAGTATTACGCGCCGTGATGCGATCAAAGACTTTCTAAAAGAAGAGGATGTTCCGACTCGCGCCATTACCATGGGAATCAAGAGTATCATGCAGGCGCGTACCATTTACATCCTAGCTTGGGGGCAGCACAAAGCTTCCATCATCAGGAGAGCAGTAGAAGGAGAAGTTTCTTCTCAAATTCCAGCTACCTTCCTACAGAAGCATCACAATGTAAGGTGCCATATTGATTTGGCGGCAGCCGAAGAACTTACCCGAGTAAAAACACCTTGGTTGGTTGGTGAATGTAACTGGAGCGATGAATTGACATGCCGAGCTGTGGTGTGGCTTTCACAAAAATTAGACAAGCCTATCTTAAAGCTTACCGATGATGACTACACGGAGAATGCCTTAACGGAATTGCTTGTAGAGAAAGCCTCTGCGTACGAGATCAATATTAAAATGTTTAATCGTCTGCAGCACACCATCACGGGCTGGCCTGGCGGTAAGCCAAATGCAGATGACACCACACGCCCTGAACGCGCACAACCTGCGAAAAAACGAGTGATCATCTTTAGCCCCCATCCAGATGATGACGTGATCTCTATGGGCGGTACTTTTGGACGATTGGTGGAACAGGGACATGATGTTCACGTCGCTTATCAAACCTCAGGGAACATTGCCGTACACGATCATGACGCACTGCGATACATAGAAGTGCTCAGAGAATTTGGCGGAGGTAAGGCATTGTTCGGAGAAGAAAGTACGGTCCTACTACAGAAATTGGAGAAGAGTTTGAAGAGCAAACAGAAGAAACAAAAGGATAAGCCTGAGGTTCGCCTAATTAAAGGACTGATCAGAAGAGGTGAAGCTAGAGCAGGGGCACGCTTCTGTGGCTTGAAGGATGACCACATTCACTTTTTGGATATGCCCTTCTATGAAACGGGAACGGTCCGAAAGGAATCTGTTAGTGAAGAGGATATCCAGATTATTATGAATATTCTGGAGGAAGTGCAACCGCATCAAGTGTATGCTGCCGGTGATTTGGCGGATCCCCATGGTACACACCGGGTATGTCTGGAGGCAGTATTCGAAGCCTTCCGACGATTAAAGAGTAAGAAGTGGATGAATGATTGTTGGTTATGGCTGTATCGAGGAGCATGGCATGAGTGGGGGGTGGAAGAGATTGAAATGGCTGTACCCTTAAGTCCACAAGAACTGGATAAAAAACGAAAAGCAATCTTTATGCACCAATCACAGAAAGACCGGCCGCCATTCCCAGGTTCGGATGACCGAGAATTCTGGCAGCGTGCTGAGGAAAGAAATAGGGAGACCGCTCAGGTTTACCGCGCCTTAGGGTTTGCAGAATATGAGGCGATGGAAGCCTTTGTACGTTGGAAATTCTGACGTTCCCTTTTACAATAATCTATATAAGTTCTTACACACATCGTTTTGCCTCGAATACTGACAACTGTCAATTTCGAGGCTTTTTTATGCCAGCTTCTTCGGCAGTTTTCGTCCTTCTTGGTGCAACCTCATATGTAAGCAACCGCTTTGACAAAAGGCTGCCACAAGATCACGAAAATTGTCAGAGAACTTTGTATTATTGAAGTCATCAGGACTTCCTTCCAATATTTCGCAAAAGATTAACCAACAATATGGAAAAATTACGTGTATTAGTAGTTGGTTGTGGGCATATGGGTACCTCGCACGCGCGAGCCTACCACCAACTAGAAGATTTTGAAATTGTAGGGCTTGTCAGCCGTAAACCAGCAAGTAGGCAGAAACTATCCGATGAACTGGGAGGTTTACCTATGTACGGCGATTTTGATGAAGCACTTGCGGCTTCTAAACCCAATGTAGTTTCTATCAACACCTATCCTGAAACGCATGCCGAGTATGCGGAGAAAAGCTTGAATGCCAATGCGCACGTCTTTCTGGAAAAACCGATTGCGTTAACGGTTGAAGAAGGGCAGAGGCTAGTAGATCTTGCCTTATCCAAAAACCGGAAGATGGTAATTGGTTACATCCTACGCGTTCACCCTGCCTGGGCAAAATTTATCGAAACTGCACAGGACCTAGGGAAACCCTTAGTTATGCGCATGAATTTGAATCAGCAGAGTAGCGGGGACAACTGGTTTACTCATAAGCAGTTGATGAAATCCATGTCTCCAATTGTTGACTGCGGAGTGCATTATGTGGATGTGATGTGTATGATGACTGGGGCTCAGCCGATTCGTGTAAGCGCCATTGGAGCTCGGTTAACGGATGAGGTTGCTCCCGACATGTATAATTATGGCCAATTACAGGTAAGTTTTGATGATGGATCTGTAGGATGGTATGAAGCGGGGTGGGGCCCTATGATGAGTGAGACTGCTTTCTTTGTAAAAGATGTGATTGGGCCGAAAGGTTGTGTGAGCATCGTTGATCAAAGCGGCGATGAACTTGTCGGAGAGTCAGATGATGTAGATGGACATAGCAAAACAGGGTCCTTAAAGGTGCATTATGGCGAATTAGGATCGGATGGGAAGTTTGTCAAGAAGGACGAATTCATTGACACTTCTGATGAGCCTGATCATGATGGCTTATGCCTACTTGAGCAGAAATTTTTGCTGAAAGCGATCAAGGAAGACCTTTCATTAGAGGATCATCTCCGGGATGCGGTAAATAGTTTGCGCATAGTTTTGGCAGCGGATGAATCCTTTAAAACGGGGAAAACCATTGATTTATAAGGACATAATTGCGATTGCAAGGAAGACTTTTACTGTGAATTGAGGTCGATATATGGTGCCATATATCTATGTATTAATCATTTGTAAAATTTCAATATTTTAATAGTTGTTAATACGAATCGCAATTCCTATATTTGCAATTGACTATGAACGACACATGACGGAAGCCTGGCCTTCTAACAAAAGATTAGAGCCAGGCCTTTTTTTTGCCTATCTTTCACGCCAAGCCGTTCGTTCAAATTATCTCTATGCTCCACACGGATATTTTCATCTTAGGTGCCGGCCCAGCAGGCGTGGCTACCGCTCTCAAGTTAAGTTACCTAGGAATACCTTGCGTTATCGCCGACAAGGCGGTGTTTCCTCGAGATAAAGTATGTGGCGATGCCATAAGTGGCAAGGTCACAACCCTGTTGAATCGCCTTGATCCAGAGATTTTGGCACGATTTCATGCTAGTCCATTCCACGTTGATGTTTGGGGAATCCGTTTTCTAGCTCCTAATGAGAGTCTGCTAGATATACCATTTAAATCCCAACAAGATAGAAGCGTGCAGAATGCACCAGGCTATGTTTGCCGTCGCATGGATTTTGACAACTTTCTCATTGAAGAACTGAAACAACGTAAAGACGTACAGTTCTTCGAAAACACAGCTGTTACAAAGTATGAACGGCAAGGTGATTACTGGATGTTGAGCAATGACGATGGTAGTTTTCAGGTGAAGGCTAAACTCTTGATTGTAGCTGATGGAGCGTATTCTCGCTTTGCTAGACAGATAGGAGGCTTGGAAAAGGACAATGCACATTACGCAGCGGCCGTCAGAGCTTATTACAGCAATGTTAAAGAGTTAAGTCAAGAGGGCTTCATCGAATTGCATTTCATCAAGTCGATTATCCCGGGCTACTTCTGGATCTTTCCCTTGCCGAATGGAGGGGCGAATGTTGGCCTCGGCATGCGCAGTGATATCGTAGCTAAGAAACAAGTTAATCTTAAGGAGAGCTTGGCGGAGATTATTGCCAATCATCCTAAGATTGCACCCCGGTTTGCTGAGGCAGAATTGGAAGGCAAGGTTATTGGTTATGGATTACCTTTAGGCTCAAAGAAACGAGTAATTTCAGGTGAAGGCTATATGTTGGTCGGTGATGCGGGGCATCTTGTAGATCCTTTGACAGGAGAAGGAATCGGCAATGCCTTTTACAGTGGGTTTATAGCTGCTGAACAGGCACAGGCTTGCCTGCAGGAAAAAAACTTTTCAGCGGACTTTCTGCGTGCCTATGATGTGCGCGTTGCAAGAGTCTTAGGTTCGGAAATGAAGATAAGTTATAGATTACAAAGATTCGTTTCTTTCCCATGGATTGCCAATGCCATGGGATACATCATCAGCCGGAATCAAAAGGTAATAGAAGTCCTGTCAAACATATATACTGATTTTGAAGTACGTTTGAAACTTACGAAACCCTTTTTCTGGCTGAAGATGTATCTTGGTTTAGATCGAAAGCCTAATTCAAAATGATCTTTCCATCGTAAGAGTTTATAGAAATCAGAGGGCTGCTATCGCTTGCATTCTTGGTCTTACCCTTGATCTCTACTTCATCATTCTTTTCTTTATAGAAGTTGGTCTCAAGAGAAGATTCAGCATATTGGATCTTCCCGTACTTTGCGTAGGCCTCTAATCGATACTCTATCGTAGAGGGTAATAGTAATGTAATGTCACTGTATTTACCGGTGAAGTCAATGCCCTCCAAAGGACCAATAAAGCGCTCTATTTCAAAGTCGTCGTCGTAGGAGTTTACGATGAGACCACTCTTTAATTCACCTATCTTGTAATCCGTATATTTTGACTTAGTTTTTAAGCTTCCCAGGCTGACGATCTCTACTTTGTCATCGTAGGATAGTTCAAAACTTAGACTCTGTAAGTTCCCAAACCGAAACTTCGTGT
Organism: uncultured Lewinella sp.; assembly: GCA_913057785.1. Classification (GTDB taxonomy): domain Bacteria; phylum Bacteroidota; class Bacteroidia; order Chitinophagales; family Saprospiraceae; genus DT-111. The sequence continues at coordinate 9,516 of CAJXPD010000164.1, forward strand.
ACTTACTCTTGATCTGTAAGCTCTGACCATCTTTCAAAGTCACTTTACTGTCATGTAGATCGAATTTACCATTTGCGAAATTTCCGCCGACAAAATCTGAGTACTTGTCAAGGATAGAAAGATCCCCCTTCACCGTATTCCAGGTGATTTTATCGTCATAGCTCTGGATGTTGAAGGAACCCACATTATTGAACTGCAGCTTGGAATATTTGCTGGTAAGTTTAATATCGTCCCCATCGCCTAAGTTGAAATCACTATCATAAAAGTTGAGTTCCCCCGTGGCAAAGTTGCCAATAGATCCTTTACTATATTTAGTGTCAATTTTAAGTTTGCCACTAATATCAGCAGTTTGCAAACGGCCATCGTAAAGATTAATATTGAGATCGGCTTTGAGGTCCTCTCGAATGATGATTTCGTCATACTTATTAGCCAGAGTCAACTCTTCCAGCTCCGGTACTTCGAGTAGAAAGCTAATCTCGACGTCTTTGACCTGCTTTAAGCGAGAGCCATCCTTAAACTTGAGACTAATAATACCGTTGCGACTGTTCCAATTCTCGATTTCAAAACTGGTCTTGATATCGAGGATATTACTGGATTCTACAACTTCTAGATCAAATTGCTTTTCCAGCAGCTCCATATCGCCAGGTTCTTTAGTTCGTGCGGAAAGGATGGCCGTCAATTTTACTTGACTATCACTACTCCTAACTACCTGAAGTGGTCCGTAGCGATGCGTGACGCTAACCTGCTTTTTGCCAGCAAATGACTTGCTAATGGTCTTGTTTTTTGCATCTTGGCCAAAAGAGGAACAAGTGGCCAAAAAACAAAGCATGAGTATATTAAATACGTTTTTCATTTTTCCTTTTTTCTTGTTGATAATACTTTTCCATTTCTCGAGACAAACGTTCTAAAATCCGGATCTTTCGCTCGTAATATTTCGACAAGGTATGGACGACCTCTTCTTTTGCTTGGTAGGTGGGTAAATCAATTAGATATTCTCTATAAATCTCTTCCCAGGTTTCTAATTCTTGGAATACCTCCTGAAAGATTTCTCGATCTAGCTCATCAATACCCAACTCATCTTCCTTCGCTTTCACTAGAGCTATATACCTGGCTTGTTCCTCAGCTAGCTCTGTGGAGAACTGGGCGAGCTGTGTATCTGAAACGTTGACCTGCCGATCGGAAGCGATCCAAAAAAGACCAACACCAATGGCTAGGGCAATTCCCGCTGCCAGCATCAACCAGTTTCGGCCAATAGAGATTTGCCATGGGCTTGGCTTTTGATGTACTATATTTAGCTTGGATTCTTCTGGCAGCTCCTTAGAAATTTTATTCCACAGCGCTTCCTTCTGAATCGGTTCAATTCGATCAAGTTCCTCTCTATTTTCCAGTATAAAATCTTCTAATGGATCCATTCGTTTTTAATTTGTTTTTTGGTATTTGGGGTGGTTTACATCTTATACTTCTCCTTCAAAAGTTTCTGCAACAGTAATCGACCCCGCCGATACTGGGTTTTAGAAGTCGATACGGTAATGCCCAATATTTCGGCGATTTCTTTATGTTGATATCCCTCCAACAAGTGTAGGGTCAATACGGTACGACTACCATTGGGGAGTTCCTTAATGGCTGCGTGTATCTTGGGTAACTGACTTCGCTGAGATGGACGAATTGGGGCTTCCTCTACCGGCATATGCTCATAAGAATCTCCTTTGAAGACCAATCGGTCATTCTTTCTCAGATGACTGAGACATGTATTAATGGTAATTCGCTTGATCCAAGCCCCCAAGGTGGCATCACCTTTGTAATGCTGCAAATACTGAAATACCTTGATAAAGCTCTCCTGCACGATGTCTTCAGCCGTGCTAGCATCGGGTACCATTCTAATCGCCAAATGATACATGGCTCTAACGTACTGCTCATACAATTGCTTTTGTGCTTGCCTATCCTTTCTTAGGCAGGCTTGCACTAGCTTTTCCTCCTTAGCCGTAATAAAAGTCGTCACGCGCAGTATTTTATGATAGAGACGCTAAGAAAAGGGTAGGGTTGGAAAAAAAAATAGAAATTTTTTCGACTTGTCAATTTTGCAAGCTACAAGCCGAAAGTCTTGTAAATACTGGACTTTTAGCCTTTTTTTGCTTAAATTTCCACAAAGTAATTGAAGATTTTTTTAAAAATTAGTATTTCTTTAACAATACCCCATACAACACATTTGAGTCTTTGAGCGTCTTTAATATAAATGACCAAACGGAAGAAAATAAAAAAAATCTTCAACTTGGTAACAAAGTGGTGAAAACCACGTAGAGATATATATCATCAATTTGCAATACGTTGGCTTAAGTTTCATAAACTAGTGAGTGTAAAGTGGCAACTGCCCGGCTTGGGCAGTTGTTTTTTTTTGTAGCATAGGCCAATTTTCCTACCGATTTCGAAAAAATATCTTTCTTTTTAGTCGGATTGACTTATTTGATCGAACCGATCAGCGACGGAATCCCAATCTGACAACTTTGTTACTTCCCTACTGTTTATAGTATAAGAACAATATCATTTTTAAACAACTAACCCTTTTTAGGGAAAAGGAGAGTTTATTTTGGATAAGAGAAATCCATTAAATGCCGAAGAGACAAGAGTAATTCTTAACAAAGGTACCGAACGAGCCTTTACAGGTGAATACTGGGATCATAAGATTGATGGCGTGTATATCTGCCGTCAATGTGAGACACCACTTTATGATGCCCAAGATAAGTTCGATTCCGGCTGCGGTTGGCCAAGCTTTGATGATGAGTTACCTGGGGCCGTAAAACGCCATATAGACGCAGATGGTCGCCGAACGGAGATCGTTTGCGCCAATTGTGATGGGCATCTAGGGCATGTCTTCATTGGAGAACAGATGACGGAAAAGAATACTCGTCATTGTGTCAATTCTATTTCGATGAAGTTTATCCGAAGAGATAAGTGGGAGCAGATCAAGCCGCCAGAAAAGAAATATGAGAAGGCCGTTTTCGCGGCGGGATGTTTTTGGAGCAAAGAATACTTCCTAGGGCAGCAGGAAGGAGTAGTAGCCACTCGGGTTGGATTTACCGGTGGACATACTGATTCTCCGACCTATAAGGAAGTCTGTGGAAAGGAGACGGGGCATGCTGAGGCTGTTGAAGTGACTTATGACCCAAGTAAAACGAGTTTCGAGACGCTCGCAAAGGTTTTCTTTGAAATGCATGATCCTTCCGTAGATCGGCGGGCAAAAGGTGGACAATACCGTTCTGCAATATTCTATCAAAGTGAAGCTCAAAAAATGGTAGCCGAACGATTGATTCAGGAATTGAAAGAGAAGGGTTTTGAAGTGACTACCGAATTGGAATCGGCATCAACATTCTGGCAAGCTGAAGCTCGCCATCAGAAATACTGTGACAGCCATGGTTTAACACCAAAGTCGCACCGTAAGGAGAGGTTTGCTTCTTGATAAGAAATTTAGAAGCGTATTGCAAAACCCGCCTGTTAATCTTAGCAGGTGGGTTTTGTAATTTATGCTCTAGAAGCGTGGACAACCGATCACCGGTTTCCCCTGATAGTAGTAAAAGGAATTACTAAAGCGATAGGCAATCGTTACCCCTGCCATATAATACCAATCTTTGGCTGGATTTCCCCGTTGTTTAACATTAAATGAATCCTGGAGTCCTTCATCAAAACCTGGGAGACTTAACTTTGCTGCAAGTGTCCCATTCCCGCGTTTTATGTCATTATATAGGAATTGTGTTCCGCTGACATCGTCGAGGTAATCTGTAAATAATTTCCGAGCACTGAGTTCAAAACTCATTGTAATATGTTTACTAAGTTGAAGGCGAATTCCACCTCCAATCGGGATTCCCACCTCCGTCAGGGAGTAGGGCTTGTCAAAACCTGGCAGACCTTGCCCTTCCGTACCAAGAGGTTGCAAGTTAATCCATTGCCCTTCGAAGGGAGCTTGCGGATTAAAGCGAAACACATTCACTCCACCTAGCATATAAGGTGTGATGGAGAAGACACCATCTCCAGGTTTCCAGTACGCAAAGTTCCACTCGAGTACGCCATAGATTTCATAGATTCTTGTTCTGAAAGTAATGCCTCGACTTCTGCTACTTACCCTAAGGGTATCACTCCCGGAGACGGTGCCGTAGTTGAAGCCAAAACGAAAGGAGAATTGATATTCAGGCCAGGTCCTCACAGAGAAACCTACTGCAGGTTCAAGAGTTTTGAAATAGTCTTTATAAGCACTTGGTGCCACATCACCTTCGTAGAAAGAAGTACCAACGAAGAGACCAAAATCGTAGGATTGAGCTGTCGCAAATTGGAAACCCAGCAACAGAAGGAGCAGGTGTAAATACTTTTTCATGGGATCAGACTTAAGTCGCCTTTTGGAATAAATTGTGTAATACGTTTGTGGACGTAGTAATGTTGCTCTTGCTGGGGTAAGTATAGCACAAATGTAATATGTGTTTTTCGAAATTCACCTATGAGTTTCCTTTTTTTCAATAAAAGCCTAACTTTGCCGCGCCTAATCAAAGCAGTACTACAGCCAGATTTCATTTCAAACACTTCGAACAGCCCATTTTTCAAATCAAACCAAAAGACGGGAGCTATGAAAGAATCCAAAGGGAGAAGTGTCCTTAAGGCCATTACATGGAGATTGATCGCTACCTCTACCACGTTCACTTTGGCCTTCTTGGTCTTTAGAGAATCAGGTTGCGAAGATGTACTCCAGAAGTCTAGTATCGTAGCCGGTTTAGAATTATGCCTAAAACTATTGATTTACTATTTACACGAGCGGGCATGGCAGCGAGTTCCCGAAGGAACGATCCGAAATTTATTCCAGACAAAAAAGACACGAAGACAACTTTAGATCAAGACGTATTGTTTTTAAGCGCATAAATACGAGTTCTATTTTGGCAGAAAGTACCAACATACACCCTATTTTCGACAGGTTGCTGAGTAGGTCAGAGCGAGAAGAACGACTTGGACAGAAAGGTAAAGTCCTCTGGTTAACTGGATTGTCTGGGTCTGGCAAGAGTACCATTGCGCAGCATCTAGAACGTCGATTGTTTGAGAACGGCTATTTCCCTCAGGTCTTGGATGGCGATAACATCCGTTCGGGCATCAATAAAAACCTTGGATTTAGCGTCGAAGATCGCACGGAAAATATTCGAAGAATAGCTGAAGTAGCCCGCTTGTACGCACATAGTGGGCTTATTATTTTGGCTTCCTTTATCAGTCCTACAAGAGCTATACGAAAGATGGCGGCAGAGATAATCGGAGAAAAAGACTTCTTGGAGATTTTTGTCAATGCCCCATTGGAGGAATGCGAAAGACGTGATGTCAAAGGGTTATACCAAAAAGCTCGAAGTGGGCAAATCAAAGGGTTTACAGGGATTGATTCTCCTTATGAAATGCCCTTAGAACCATTTCTGGAAATTAAGACCGACGAGTTAAGTCTGGCCGAAGGAGTTGAACTCCTTTATCAAAAGACTTTACCGGAAATTCAATTATAATCTTATTCATACTTGACCTAAAATTCTCCCGATGAGTTATCATCTCAATCACTTGAAGGAACTCGAAGCGGAATCAATCTTTGTCTTAAGAGAAGTAGCTGCACAATTTGAAAATCCTGTGCTGATGTTCTCTGGAGGTAAGGATTCCATCCTGATGACACACCTGGCCATGAAGGCCTTTTACCCTGCTAAAATTCCTTTCCCCTTATTACACATAGACACAGGCCATAATTTTCCTGAGACCATTGAGTATCGTGACGCAATGGTTGAAAGAATCGGAGCTAGGTTGATTATAGGTTCCGTCCAGGAGGCCATCGACAAGGGATTGGTGGTAGAGGAAAAGGGATACAACGCCAGTAGAAATTATTTGCAAACCACCGCTTTATTGGAGGCTTTGGAAGAAGGGAAATACGATGCTGCCCTTGGTGGCGCACGTCGTGACGAAGAAAAGGCCAGGGCTAAGGAGCGCTTCTTTTCTCACCGTGATGAATTTGGACAATGGGATCCCAAAAATCAACGTCCAGAGCTGTGGAACCTATTTAATGGTAAAAAACAGTTCGGAGAGCATTTTCGGGTGTTTCCCATCAGTAATTGGACAGAGTTAGATGTTTGGCAATACCTAGCAATGGAGGAAGTGGAGTTGCCGAGCTTGTATTTTGCACATAAACGCAAAGTCTTTCTAAGGGATGGCATCTACATGGCTGATTCTCCGTTTATCATGAAGAAACCCGAGGAAAAGGTAGAAGAAATGATGGTTCGATGCCGTACGATCGGAGATGTGACCTGTACCGGGGTTTGGCCTTCTGAAGCTGCTACCGTAGAGGATATCATTATGGAGGTATCTACTGCACGTAAAACGGAAAGAGGTGGTAGAGCGGATGATAAACGTTCCGAAACCGCTATGGAGGATAGAAAGAAACAGGGATATTTTTAGAAAGTACCTTAAAGACTTGAATGACTTGAGCAAGGAGCGGCCTTTCTCGAGACAGAAAATAAATCAGTTATGGATTTTCAAAAGAATGAATTACTACGTTTTACGACAGCAGGTAGTGTGGATGATGGGAAGAGTACGCTGATCGGACGTTTATTATATGATAGTAAGTCCATTTTCGAGGACCAATATGAAGCAGTAAGGACCACTAGTGAAAAAAGAGGAGAAGAAGGTGTGAATCTGGCCCTGCTGACCGATGGGCTAAAGGCAGAAAGAGAGCAAGGCATCACCATTGACGTCGCCTATCGCTACTTTTCAACGCCAAAACGAAAGTTCATCATTGCTGACACTCCAGGCCATATCCAGTATACTCGGAATATGGTTACCGGGGCATCTACCGCTAATGTAGCACTGATTCTGATTGATGCCAGAAACGGGATTGTGGAGCAGACCCGTCGTCATGCCTTTATCGCATCTTTGCTGCAGATTCCCCACTTGATCATCTGTATCAATAAGATGGATTTGGTAGATTATGCGCAGGATGTGTATGACAAAATTAAGGATGAGTTTTCGGCATTCTCCTACAAATTGGATGTGAAGGATGTTCACTTCATTCCTATGTCAGCTCTAAACGGGGACAATGTAGTAGAGCCATCCACAAATATGACATGGTACCAAGGTGGAACGCTTCTTTATGCCCTAGAGAATGTGCATATCGGAAGTGATCACAACTTCATTGATTGTCGATTCCCGGTACAGTATGTAATTCGACCCTATACCGATGAGTTTCATGACTATCGTGGATATGCCGGCCGGGTATCGGGTGGCGTATTTAAGAAGGGAGACAAAGTGATGCTCTTGCCGACCGGTTTTTCCTCCACGATTGCTAAGATTGAGACCTTTGATGGGGAAGTGCAAGAAGCACATGCACCGATGTCAGTGACGATCCTATTAGAAGATGATTATGATCTTAGCAGAGGGGACATGATCGTTCGTGAAAACAACCAGCCTGAAGTTACGCAAGATGTTGAAGTGATGGTCTGCTGGTTTAGTGATCGTCCTTTGCAGATGCGCGGGAAATATGCCATCCAGCATACCTCACAAGATGTTCGATGTATAGTTAAGGATATCCGCTATAAGCTGGATATTAATACCCTACACCGAAATGAAGGCGATAAGGTGATCAAGATGAACGATATCGCCAGAATCCAGATCAGAACGACGAAGCCTCTATTCGTAGATGCTTATCGTCGTAATAGAAATACAGGGAGTTTGATCTTCATTGATGAGGGAACCAATGAGACGGTTGGGGCCGGAATGATTATCTAGCCATTCTGATTCGAAAGACAAACTGATCTTCAACTAAGGGTCGCTAGTGCCCTTAGTTGAAGCCGTAGATATAAGGCGAAGCTTCTCCTGCACGATCAACTATGATCCAATAAAAGTGATCGGATAAAGACGGGATATACAAACCGAAGACCCAGCTATCCTCTGCTGACTCTCCTTGCTCCGGGGGATTGAAATCGAAATCTTGGTCACGATCTGTCCAGTCTACATTTGGCAGTAGTTGTAAATTGGCGTCGATAAGATGCTCCCGCAATCTAGACTGAATCCGCTCATCAGCGCGATCTACTTCACCTGGAAATAATTCATAAACATTGATAATAATGCTCCTTGGAGACTCGGCGTCCTCTTCATCCGAAAGTAGTGTCTCCATGGCTGCGCGAAGCGCTGCGATAAAGCTTACTTTGTTGTGAGGCAATGCCTCTTGAGCCTCAATTTCTTTTAGGGTATATTCAAAAACCAACCGTTGTATATCATATTCATCCTCTATGATGTTACTTATTCTCGCCGGAAGTTCGATCGGAGCATTTATAGAGAGTTCATCGGAGAGCCATCCACGAGCGCTATCTGTAAAGTTGAAATGATCTAGGATGTAAAATAGACTTCTGTTTTCTGTCTCCGTGATGCCTCTGCCGTCTTGTACCGAATTCAACAACTGAGTCGCATCATCTCGTGATATACGTCCGTCTCCTTTTCCTTGAATGAGTTCTTCTGCTAATTCCAGTACTTTTCTGTCATATCGTTGACCATCAATAATCTTATAGAAGCTCATAGGTTGGAATTTGGTAAACAATGAGAAGTTAAATTAAGTTAAACTCAGCAGAAAAGGACAGGTAAATCAGGATTTTACAATAAATTAAAGTGCCTGTGCTCCGATTATATCGCCCTATAGAAACGCCCAACTTATGTCTAGAAAGTTGTTCCTGTCCTCCACTGTTTTTCTCCTTCTACTACATTCCATTGCCTTCGCGCAGAGAGTCCCAACCCCAACAGCTGATGATTTTATTGCTTCTGGCGGAGCCTACTTCAATGGTAACGGTTGTTATAGCCTAACCTCTGCTTCGCAATGGATGTCGGGTTCGATTTGGTATAAGACTGCCATTGACCTGAGACAACCATTTGATATGGAGCTGAAGTTATTCTTAGGTTGTGAAGATCAATGGGGAGCAGATGGAATGGTTCTCGTTTTTCATCCCTATTTGGGGCGACAGGGGTACCGTGGGGAGGGCATTGGATTTGCTGGATTGTATCCTTCATTGGGCTTGGAGGTGGATACCTATCGGAATGGGCATCTAGAGGATCCCTATGATGATCACGTAGCCTTGATGGCCAATGGCCGGCCTCATCACGCCTGGAGCCTGGCTGGCCCCAATCGGATCTCGAATATCGAGGATTGTAAAGATCATATGGTCCGCGTGCAGTGGCTACCCTCTGCACAACGAATGAGTTTGTTGATTGATGGAAAACAAGTACTCAGTTATAAAGGAGATATTATCAACGAGATATTTGGTGGGAATTCTAAAGTCTACTGGGGCGTAACTGCTGCTACTGGGCGGTATGTGAATAGACATGAAATATGCTTTGAAAAGCTAGTATTCACGAAAGTAGCTCCTCTGGGGCGCCTGGATAAATCGGCTGTGCAATCCTTGTCAAAGGGGAAAGAATTGATTCTTCCTCGCTTGCAGTTTGCCTCTGGACAAACCAAACCTCAGGGAGAAGCCTTGCAGGAGATCAACAAGATACTTCGCTACCTACGTGAAAACCCGAAGGCGATCATGGAGATCAACACCTTCACGGATGGGAGCGGAGATGCTAAGCGGAATCAGGAATTATCTCAATTGAGAGCCAAGGCCATAGAAGACTATCTCCGTAGTCGAGGGATACCAAAGCGTCAGATCAAGGCCAGAGGGTTCGGAGAAAAATTTCCGATTGCCCCTAACAATACTTCGGATGGGCGTCGCAAAAATCGACGAGTAGTATTCCGATTGGTAAAGCCGATTGTGTGATAAACTGGTTACATTGCAGGCTTAGTAATCCTGCCGCCATTTGCCCATATTCATTCTAATCCCTCCACCAAAGTATTGTGTGGTATTATCTCGTTCTGCCAGATCGCTATCCTTTCGGCGGTAGAAGTACTGCAAATCTAGAAAGATGTTATGACGGATTTGATAGCTTGCTTCTAATCCTCCTAGTAAGATTCTTGTCCCCACTCCTTGTCCTACACTATTGTCGAATTCTTGTTCTCGTGTCTCATGAGAGATCAAGAGGTTGGTTCCCCAGTTGGTAGAATCAATATCTTCACCTGTATTGGCACTGATCAAGCGAGCCTCAAATGAGAGTTTCCTAGTAGGCTGGTAGCGAACTCGAACAAGGCTCTCGCTAAAGTTGGCGCCCAGAGGATGCGCCAGGGGCTGGAAATAATGCGTGTAACTGCCTTCAACAGTTCTGTGAGTATAGGTGAAAGGTCGTACACGATTGTATTCCAATTGGACATCTAGATGATCAATTCCAAATATATCAATGTACTTGAGACCTAACTGAATCCCATATTTATTGGCCCACCATCCTCGTCGGTCGATGAATAACTCGTTAAACTTGAATTCATCCATTTGCAGTTGTGCATAGAATTGCACCGTTTTGAAAGCATTCCACTTTGCATCCATACCAATAAGTACATTATCTGGACTGTTCAAGCCTTGTTCAACGGCACGATACAGTATGATAGGAACTAGATAATGGAATTCAAAGTTATTTTGCCGGCTGAAGATGACAGATTCGAAGATCCCTACATTAAGAGTGGGCGTGATGTCGAAGCTCAAGTGATGCAGTGCCATATATTTCTTTGGCAATGGATCATTTTGACTGATCAACCGAGGAGGAGTACTACTCAATTCAGCAAAGATATTCTGGTAGTGAAATTTCCAGACCTTCCAATTGGTCTTGAGGTATAAATAGTTATTACTAAAATTTGATAGGATTAAGGAGCGGTAGCCATTACCAATGAAATTGGTCCCATAGCCAAATTGCATGCCAACGTGGCGAGTTACATTGAATCCGAGTACTCCTTGTCCGTTTAGAAAATCATATCCATTTTCTATGTCAAACAGATTAGATCGATAAGTTTTTAAAAATCCAAAGCCAGGTAGTACTTTATTTTGATCAATATAGTCATTCACATAATCAGGGAAGCGTGCCTGTGATTCAATCAAATTGGCCATAAAGTAAAGCCGATCATCTATGCCACCACGAATGACAACCCCTCTTTGATTCAAGAAGACCGGTTGATCATCATCTGCTGCGTTAGAGATATTGAAATTCAAAAGCGGATTTACCCGCAAGTGGAAGTACTTATCATTTACCTCATATAGGTTGGCAGGCGTTTTATAGAAGGTGTTGAGAATGGGGCGCCGTCCCAAAGTGTATCGACTATTCTCCATGCATGCTTCTACCTGCGTCAAGGTAGTTTCCGGGTCAATGCGCTCGCGGTAGCCTCCGATTCGTGTTGGAAAGCTGGGGCAAACTAACCATTCGTTATTATCCTTGAAAAGATAGTACAAATCCAATCTATCTTTTCCTGTCAAAGAGGACATCCGGGAAGTATCAATTCGCATGGCAAATTGTGTAGCATCGCCTCTAGTGTATGGTTTGACATTACTATGAAAATTGGGATTTGAACCTGACTTTATTTCAAGCCGATCCAGGATGTGATAGGAATCTGTATTATCCAAGGGTAACGGACTTCCTTGAGTAAAAGCAGAAAAGTAGGAAAATAGAAGAAGAGCGGTAATTGGGAGAATTCTGTTCGGCATTAGGGACAAAATTTGTTGCGACAAAGTTGAGAATAATTTTTAAATAACCAATAGTGTTTAGTTCGGCTTATTCCTTTTTCAGTATCTCAAATTTTTGCTCCAATCGATTTCCAAATTCATCTACTAAGGTTAGTGTATGCTTTCCTACGCCAGGGTTGGCCTCAATACTGTGAAAATGCTGAGTGCTTTGAATGTACTCCTGATCAATATGCCAATGGATGGTGGCTTCGGCTTGTCGATGCGCTACCTCAAAGACCGTTCGTGATAACTGACCATCTAAATCCAATGGAACATATATTCGGGTGGCGTATTTGGGGTAAATCAATTGCATGATCTTTTGGTTGTCGTCGCCTTCACAGCCCGGTTTTAGGGGCGGTGCTTCCTGGTAGATGGGATTTCTCTTTTTAAAATAAAAAGCTTCTAATGGAGGCAAAACGAACCAAGGTTTATGGACAATCCGTCCAACGGGATAACAACTGCTATTTACTTGCCAAGCTTCTTCCTGATCCAAGTGTAGCAATTGATGGTAAGGACAGCCCTTGGCCTTAAGACTGCCGATGGGAACATGCATGGTATCCTTGGTGCAATGAGCTGTGGCACGAAATCCGCTTTCACGGCAAACTGCAATTTCTTCTAAATCATCAAAAGGGGTAAGAAACCAGTTTTTATCACGATCATCCAACGAATGGATCAAGCTAAATATATCAAAGAGTAGTGGTGCTGCAGCTTTCACACCTACTAAATTTGGTCGACCTTCTCCATCTGCATTGCCGGCCCAAACACCAACTGCATATCTCGGATCGACGCCAATAGCCCAAGCATCCCTAAATCCAAAACTAGTTCCCGTCTTCCAGGCAATTCGTTGACGGGAAGGAAAGGCCTCCCAGTCCCCTTCTGAGTTAGGGCGTTCTACTGCTTTCATAGCCTCGAAAGTATGCCAAACTGCACCAGCACTAAGACGAGGAGCATCTTTCTGAAGCTTGACTTCGTCGGGAGTACTGGAATCTATAAGATAAGACGGAGGTCGAAAATCGTTCGGATCGTATAGTCCATCATATTTATAGGTATGATTCAACATCCGGGCCATGCAGGCATACATATTGGTGGTTTCCCAAAGACTGGATTCTGCGCCGCCAAGGACCAGAGGAAGGCCATAATGAGTAGCAGGCTTATTGATGCTATGAAGTCCTAACTTCTTTAGCTCGAAATGGAATTTTTCGAGTCCGTAGGTCTGCAGAAGCCGAACGATGGGTACATTTAAAGAACGGATTAAAGCTCTTTTAGCACTGATCGCTCCATCGAATTGTTCGTGGAAATTTTCTGGCTGATAACCTTTCATACGGGTGGGGACATCTGGCAAAAGGCTCTCTGGGAGAATTACGCCTTCTTGCATACTCAAAGCATACAATATGGGCTTTAGGATACTACCGGTACTTCGAGGAGCAGTGATGATATCTACCGCTGCACCGTGCTCCTCACTGGCTTCTAGAACATTCCCGACGTAGGCCTTTACTTGCCCCGAAGTAACATCTAATACTAGGGCTGCCACATTGTGGATTCCGTTCCCCCTTAGCTGCTGCTGGTGCCTGCCGACTAATGCACCGACCTTTTGTTGGAAAAAAGCGTCTACAGAGGTTTTGATGCGGGCCCCAGTTTGTAGTACACCGGCCTCTTTTTCCAGATATGCTCGGTCCAATAAATGTGGAGCTAATCTAGGGAGTGGTTGTGGTCGATCAGGAAGCGATTCTTCTAGTGCTAACTCATGTGTGAGACTGTCGATTTTCTGGTTTTCCAATAATCGATCTAGGAGACGATTGCGTTTGGCAAGTAAGGCGTCTCTGTTACGACTGGGGTGAAGTAAGGCGGGACTGTTTGGGAGAACCGCGAGTACTGTGGCTTCAGCCCAGGATAGTAGCTCCGGATTCTTGCCGAAGTATCGCCAGGATGCTGTTTCTAATCCTACTACATTACCTCCAAAAGGAGCCTGACTTGCATACAACTTTAGAATATCTTCTTTACTGTAGCCCAGTTCTAAACGGGTTGCTAAAATCATTTCGATCCCCTTCTGCCATACGGTCCTTCGCCTCTGCCCGCGAGCCATTCTTATTACCTGCATACTTAAAGTACTTCCACCGCTAACAATCTCTCCATTTCTGAGGTTCTGGACTAAGGCTCGGATTATACTCCTGGGGTCCACTCCCCAATGCCGGTGAAACCTGCGGTCTTCAAATTCTAGCAGAGCGGTAACGAAGTTCTGAGGTAGGCTATCCACAGTGGGAAACCGCCATTGCCCATCGGTAGCAATGCGCGCACCAAGTAGCTGTCCTTTTTCATCTTGCAGGACCAAACTTGTTGGGGTATCAAAAAGTGGCCTTGGCAGGCAGAATGCATACCAGATTAGCGAAATGCCTAGGCATGCTAAGGTTTTACGCTTGTGTCGGTGGAAAAAGAAGTGGTATAGGCTTTTAATTCTCTTTTTCAAGTCTTTTGGGTCATTTATCCAAAAGCAAAAGTACTCACTTTCTCCACAATATTTAGCCTAGCGCAAGAGAGTTACAGAACCTGCCAATTGCTGACTAAAAACCTCCCCTGATTCCTCCAGAGAGAACTCAAGTAGGAAAACATACACGCCAATTCCAGCGGGCCGACCTTGCACGGTACCATCCCAGACCTGCTCCTGATTGAGACTATTAAATTGCAAGGCACCCCAACGATCAAATATTTTCAGCTGGTAATCGAGAATATTTACATCAACTGGGAATTGTGGTTGAAAGGAATCATGAATTCCATCGTCGTTTGGCGTAAAGGCGTTGGGTGTGAATACGTCAATTTTCCCGCAGCTACTACCCACAACCACAACATTAGCCTCAGTGATACATCCATTTCTGTTGGCAAGTAGTGTATAAAGGCCCGGTGTTTCGATCAAGTAAGTTGTGTTGGTGGAGCCATCTTGCCATTGAATTGAGGTGCCTGGCAATAGTTTGGGTTGGAGTGATTGAGATTGACCACGGCATAGTACTATGCTGTCGGGTAATGCCAAGTCCAAGGGAGTATCTAGTTCTAGAAAGATACTATCCCTGGTTGTACAATTACCTAATTGGGCTTCTACCCAATAGTATCCTGGGGTAGCTGCAAGAAAGAAAGTTGATGTACTACCATCTTGCCAAATGAAGGAATCATAATCATGTACGTTAGCTTCGATTTCTAGGTTTTCTCCTTCACATAGGTTTTGATCGGGGCCGAGATCAACGACAGGCGTATCGAAGACCTGTACCTGCATGGAATCGATAGCTGAACACCCATTTTTTTCTACTTGAACCCGTATTTCGCCTCCTTGTTGCACCGAGTAGTTAGGGTCTGTACTTCCATCCTGCCAAAGGAAACTATCTCCCACATCAGAAAGGTCAAAATTAAGGGTTTGGCCGGAGCAGAGGCTAGTATCAGGGCCC